>CAJORE010000203.1 GCA_905236595.1 uncultured Selenomonadaceae bacterium
AAAGGAGCAACCACCATGGCACGAAAGTTAAAAAAATCCGCCTTGAGCGGCTTAAAAGAAAAACAGGCCGCCAACGTACAAGTCAATGTGCAAAAAATCAACCAGGCCACCGAAATTGTGACAAACGCCAAAAAACTTATGGATATAGGAATGGTGTATGATGCCATCGTCGCCATCGAACAACTGTTGGCGTCACGCTTGCCGCTAAACAATGGCCAACAAGCGCAAATAAAAGAGATGATGACCTATTTTGTGGAACGCTCCTTAAAACGGATGAAGGATTATCCGCATATTTTGCAGTTTATGGGCATCAATCCCGCCAAAGTGGCATGACGGAGACGGGCGAAAAAATCGCCGCCTTAAAGCGGCGATTACACTTTTTGGAAGAATGCGGCGAACACACCGCCGCCCTTGACATATTGGCCGAATTGGTGGATATGGGTTGCCGCGACTTGGAAATTATTCGCGCCGGACTTAATAATTATTTTGCCGTCGGAGACTTGGAGCGTGCGGCAAAATGGGCGGATGTTATGCTCACCGTCGTCCCCGATGACGTAGGCGCACGACTCGTTATCGCCAAATTGTGCCTTGTCAACAATCGTATGTGGGATGCGTTGGCAGTCTTTGATTTCATTGCCTTAAATCTCTACGACAAAATGACAATATCCCAGCGCGATGAAATGACGGACATATTGCTTGAATGTGCCAAGCAGGACAAATACACCGTGGCTTTTTACCCCAACGCCGTCGATTTCGTCGTGCGCGAATACCGACGCACCGAACTTTTGTCCGTCATACGATGGCTTGATACCAACAAACAGAGGAAAAATTAGATGGAAACGGCCGCCGAACTATACAAAAAAATGTGTACCGCTTACGAAAGCGAAAATTATATCGCCGCCGTAAAATGCGCCGAAGAACTGTTGCACCGCGACGATGTCACCAAAGATGCCTTGGAAGCCATCGTCGCCATGTATGTGGACAATCGCCAACACGAACGAGCCAAAGCGGCGCTTGCCCGGTTAAGCAAAAAATTCGGTAAAGACGGCAACTGGTATTTTTTCGCCGCCCGCGTCGAACATTTGCAAAAACATCACCCGCAAGCCATAAAACTGGCCGAGCGCGCCCTCAAATTGGAACTCACCCCCTATCGCCGCTTGATGACCCATAACATTTTGGCGCGTCTGCATAAGGATTTGGGGCTTATCGAGCGTGCGACGAAGGAGAGCATCACCGCCGTTTGCGTACAAAACACCGGCAACGACACCGAAGAAATGCTCCGCTTGCGCCGCGACGAATATGCCAACTACCTTCTGGATCTGCACTATACCGCAGCTTCCCGCGACAAACTCTTTGCCGCCGCCTGCCGCTATCCGGCTTTTTTGCCGCGCATAACCCCTTTTTCGCACCGGAAACGCCGCCACCAAAAAATTCGTGTCGCTTATATTTCTCACGACCTACGCCGCCATGTGGTCATGGATTTTGCGTGGGCGTTTTTTTCCGCCTACGATCGGAGCCGCTTTGAAGTATACGCCTACTTTTCCGGCAAGGAAGACGAAACGAGCCGCCGCATCGCCGCCAATATCCGCAAATGGACAAATGTCACCGACTTAACCTTGGCGGAGACGGCGCAACGAATCTTCGCCGACGAAATTGATATTTTAGTCGACTTGGCGGGACACACATCAAGAAGCCTGCTTCCCGTTTTGGCATATAAGCCGGCTCCGGTGCAAATATCGGGCATCGGCTATTTTGATACCACGGGTCTGCCGGCCGTCGATTACTTCTTGGCCGACAACTATACCGATCCGCCGGGACTTAACGACGAATTTTTCACCGAAAAATTGTTGCGTCTTCCCCATTCCCATTGGTGCTATACCCCCCGAGAAACCGGCGAATTGCCCGCTTTCCCGCCGCCGTACCGCCAAAACGGCTACATTACCTTCGGCAGTTTTAACAATTTCCCGAAAATAAACGACACCGTCCTTGGCGCATGGGCGGAAATTCTGCGCCAAGTTCCGCACTCGCGGCTGTTTTTGCGTACCCACATTTTCGGCATCGAATACGGCATCAAACTTGTCAAACAGCGCTTAAAGGCGGCGGGAATTCCCCTTGAACGCGTTATCACGGAGAAATTTGCCGACGATTATTTGGTGCGCTACAACGAAATTGACATCGCCTTGGACTCCTTTCCGTACCCCGGCGGCGGGACAACTTGCGATGCCTTGTATATGGGCGTCCCGGTGGTGACGTTAATCGGCGAGCGGCACAATTCGCGCTTTGGCTTTAGCATATTGTCCAATATCGGCTTGCCCGAACTTGCGGCCGACACCGTCGCCGACTACATAAAAACGGCGGTTGCCTTGGCGAACGACCCGCCGCGCCTTAGCCGACTGCACCAAACCTTGCGCCGCAAAATGCGTCAATCGCCGCTGATGAATGTCAATCTTTACATGACGGAGCTTGAAAACATTTATTCCCGAATTGCCGCACCGTGGCTTGACAACGACGAATATTCGCCACACGCCGTCTCATCGGATTTTACGGACAGCGGAAAAAAATACTTAGCCGTTGCCATCGCCGAAAAATCGGTAATCGCCGCATCTCGCGCCGCCTACTTTTTGCAAAAAACCGTCACGGGGGAGACGCTCCCAACAGCGGAAAATTTTCGTTTGCTGGCCGAAGCCTACGAACATTGCGGCAAATTTTCTGCCGAACATACGGCGCTGTCCAAAGCACTAAAACTGTACGAACAAACGAGCCTACCCGACAACGCCGTCATGCGCCAAATACTCTGCCGCCTTGCCTATACAGCGCTATACATGGGCAAGGCGCAAGACGCCGCTATATATTATCGCCGCGCCGCCCAATTTGCCGATACGCTGATGACCCGCGCCGAGCTTTACGGTGCCATGCTGCTCACGATACAAAACACCGACATTGCGTCGGACAAATTATTTAATATGCACAGAGATTTTCAAAAACTGTTTGCCGACGTCACGGAATATACCCACGAACATCATGCTCCGATAAAAGGACGCCGCCTGAAAATAGGCTACGTTTCGCCGGATTTTCGTCGTCATGTGCTGTTCGCCTTTTATTACGGAATTTTAGTGTGCCACAATCGCCGTGATTTTGAAATATATTGTTATTACACGGGAACCGTTGACGACGGCTTTACCGCCAAAGTACGCGAAACCGCCGAGCATTTTTGCGTTGCGGGAATGATGTCCGCCGAACAACTGTCGGACACAATCTACGCCGACGGCATCGACGTTCTGGTGGATTTAGCCGGTCACAGCGCCAACAATGCCCTTTGCACATTCGCCCGTAAACCCGCGCCGGTGCAAATATCGGCGCTTGGCTATATCGCAACCACCGGCTTAAAAGCCATGGATTATTTTTTGACCGACCGAATAACCGACCCTCCCGGTAACGAAAAATTCTTGACGGAAACGCCGCTTTATTTGCCGAGCCAATTTTGCTACGCCGCCCGCAGTGACGCTCCCGAACCAACCGCGCCGCCCTGCCTTGACAAACACTTTGTCACCTTCGGCGTCTTTAACCGCTATGCAAAAATTACGGACGAAATGCTTGCCGCATGGCACGAAATTATGCGCCGCGTCCCCCATTCGCGCCTCATTATAAAATCGACGGCCATGAACGACGACGAAACAGCGGCGCTTGCTTACACTCGCTTAAAAACAATGGGATTTGATATGGACTATGTAAGCTTCGAGCCGGCGACCGAGGACTATTTGTCGCGCTACCAAGCGATAGATATTGCCCTCGACACCTACCCTTATACCGGCGGCGGTACTACTTTCGACGCACTGTACATGGGTGTCCCCGTCATAACGCGCTTCGGCACACGACGCAACACGCGCTTCGGCCTCAGCGTGCTGACCAATATCGGGCTTAAAGAGTTAGCCGCCGCCGATTTAAGAAGCTATGTTGAGACAGCCGTCGCTCTTGCAAGCGACCGGGAACTTCTTTCCGCCCTTTACGGCAAAGCAATGCGCCGACGCTTAATGACAGCCGCCCCTTTGACACCGCAAAGCTATACGCGAGAATGGGAAAATTGCTTAAGCCGTATCGCCGCAAAAATACTCCAATAAAAAAAAGACCACCCTATAAGCGGTGGTCTTTTTTTATTGGGCTACAGCAAAAAACTGTATTCCTTAGCACGTCAAAATTTTGTATCGGAGCGTCCCCGCCCGATAATGTTTAGGCACGACGAACGTTTCATAACAATGAGCCGTGCAAACCTTAATCCGCGTCCACATAAGGCCGCAAAAACGCAAAGATCCGTTCAAAATATATTTGCGGATTAACGTTCTTGGCATCGGCGTGTCCGGCGCCTTCCACGATAAACAATTCTTTGGCCGGAGCATTAGAGGCTTCGTAAAGTTCATGTGCCATCGCACACGGCACAAGTTTATCGGCATCACCATGGATAAAAAGCATCGGAACAGCAGTATGCACAACGGCATCAAGGGGTTTTGCCTCCGACACGGCTGCTCCCGTTTTCAATCGCGTGACAATATCAACACAGGGCATGACGGGAAATTCGGGCAAGCCGAACAATACATTTAGCTGCGCCGTAAACATATCATAAGCCGATGTATAGCCGCAATCCTCTACGGCCGCGACAACGTTTTGCATCGCTTGCGCCGTCGTCATCATAACCGTCGCCGCCCCCATGGAAACACCATGAAGCACAATTTGCGCCTGCGGATCGACTTCGGCAATTTTCCGCGTCCAAAGGGCAATATCCTCGCTTTCCTTGGTTCCCATGGTAAGATACTCGCCTTCGCTGGCTCCGGCGGCGCGTAAATCCGGCGTAAGCACATTGTAACCGCGTTTAAGGTATTCTTCGGCGTAATCACCGGTAAAACTTTGGTCGCGCCCATACCCGTGCACCAAAACGGCCCACCGGTGACTCGGTTCGGTCGGCGCAAAATAAGTCGCCGCAAGTTTCAGATTATCGGTGGACATAATTGTCCACATTTCGTTGGAATACTGAGGCTTCCGCGCCGCCAAGAGCGATGGATCGGCAATTTTGGCACAAGCCCGCGGCGGCGCCAACGGATCGTCGTCATTGCCGCGACGCAACGCATAATCGGTAAACCCGGCACCGATAAGGTAGCCGACCACGGTCAACAATATCACCGACGCAATTATTATTTTTTTTATTTTCAAGACAGTCTATCCTCTCCTATTTTTTGACAATGCAGAAATTTACTTGCGATTGGCGGCGGCGTAGCGTATTTCGCCCAAACGACGGTATAGATTATCACCCGGGCAACTCGTATCGTTCAAATCACGATGACCGACAATAACCCCCTTTTTCATCGAATTAAGTCCGTACTTTAAGCAAAGCCACGCCGTCAACTCTTTTACCGCATCTATTTGCGCCGCCGTCGGCTTACCAATATCAAAATTTCCCGCCAAACACACCCCCACGGATTTTTGATTATTTTGATAAGCATGTGCGCCAATCATCTCCGGCCGTCGCCCTTGCTCAATCATGCCGTCTTTACGAATAAGGTACTGATAACCAATACCCGCCCACCCATTGACTTCTTGATGATATTTATGTATGGCGACGGCTGTCGAATCCTTGTCCTCATTGGGGAAACCCGTGTGATGAATAACAATGTATTCCGTTCCGGGACGCTCCACGTATTCGGTAAATTGCAAAAAACGCTTATAAATGGGTGGTGTCCACGGCAACACCTTTTCCTCGGCACTCGCCGCCGACAATGACATCGGCAACATGGCCGCGCCGCCCGTAATCGCGAAAACGTACTTCAAAAATTCTCGTCTCGTCATAACTCATATCCCCATATATTTCTTAAGGGAACCTCTAAAAACTATCTTTTTGGGGCTTCGCCCAAACCCAGAAGATGCTTTGCCCCTTGCACCCCGAATGTTTTTAGTTTTTCGAGATGCCCTTAATAACTTCCTATACAGAACTGGCTGGACGCAAAAAAGCCGCCGTTCTTCCGAACGGCGGCTGAGATAAACAAAATGGCAGGGGCAGTAAGAATCGAACTCACAACCTACGGTT
>CAJORE010000204.1 GCA_905236595.1 uncultured Selenomonadaceae bacterium
CCATAGCAAATTCCCTCACTTGCCAATATCCGCGAAACATTATATACTTTATCGAACTGTAGGGCAATAAGGCGGTGTTTTTTATCAACGCTTCAGATACACCCCGCGAGGAAGAAAGCGGCAAAGTTAAAGGCGAATCCTTCCTCAAAGGAACAATCGTATTGACGGTGGCGAGTTTCGTCGTAAAAGTCATCGGCTCGCTGAATTGGATTTTCGTATCGCGCATACTGGGCGGCGAAGGCATAGGTCTTTACCAAATGGCGTTTCCGATTTACTTCTTCGCCATGACCGTATCGCAAGCCGGTGTCCCCGTCGCCATATCCATAATAACGGCACAAAAAGTGGCGCTCAAAGACATTTTCGGCGCCAAACGCGTTTTTCGCATTGCAATGATGCTCATGTTCGGTACCGGGCTTGCATTCTCGCTCATAACATATTTTGCCGCCGATTGGCTGATTGAGTACCAATTCATCCGTGACGAACGGGCGCGTATGGCGGTCGAGGTATTGGCGCCGACGGTGTTTTTTGTAACCTTCTTAGCCGCCTCACGCGGTTATTTGCAAGGTTGGCAACGGATGACGCCGACGGCGGTGTCGCAGATCGTCGAGCAGATTGTCCGCGTCATAACAATGATTGCCTTAGCCGGACTGCTCCTGCCGTGGGGACTTCCTTTCGCGGCGGCCGGCGCCAGTTCCGGCGCTCTGTTTGGCGCCGTTGCCGGTTTGTTGGTTCTGGTCTTTTTCCATATAAGACTAAACCGCGACATCAAACGCGATTACGGTGATGTCCTTGCGCCGACTGACGGCAAACCCCGCGAATCGGCATGGCAAATCATCAAACGCATCTTTTCGCTGTCGCTTCCGGTATCGGCGGCAAGCATCATGTTACCCGTCGTTTCCAACCTTGACTTAATGATCGTGCCGCAACGCTTGGAGGTTGCCGGCTTTACCGTCAACGAGGCGACGGAGTTGTTCGGCTACTTGACGGGCATGGCGGTGCCGCTCGTCAATTTGGCGACCATTTTAACGGCATCCATGGCGGTATCAATAGTGCCGTCCATTTCCGAAGCGGTGGCGCTCAAAGACTTTCGACGCATTGATTCCTTGGCGCAAGCGGCGGTCAGAATATCGAATCTCGTCTGCTTTCCCGCCTTCGTCGTGGTCTTTATTTTAGCCACGCCGATTGCCGGCTTGATTTACAACGCCCCCAAGGCCGGCGATGCCGTTATGATTTCGGCAGTCTCGATCGTGCTTTTGGGTCTGCACCAAGTTTCGACAGCTATTTTACAGGGACTCGGTCATACAAAAATTCCGATGTTCAACATGATTTTGGCGGCAGTCGCCAAAGTGGTTCTAAATTGGACGCTGGTGGCAATGCCCGCGTTCGGCATAATGGGTGCGGCTTGGGCAACAGCGGCGGATATGGGCGTAGCGGCGATAATAAACCTTTGCTTTATTTATCGCTATATCGGTTATCGTCCAAAAATAACCGAATTGGTCAAAACCATCACCGCTGCGGCCATTATGGCAATGACGGTGAAACTTTTCTACGATTTTGCCGGCGGAGCGGGCGAGGCAATCGCGACATTCGGCGCGATTTTTGTCGGTTGCGCCGTCTATGGTTTGGTATTGGCGGCAACCGGCGGCATAGTGCGCGATGACTTGGAACGCATACCGATGGTCGGACGTTTTACGGTGAAGATTTTACGGCGCGTCGGCGTATACAAATAATTATTTGTACGTCGCAACGGAGATAATAATTTGAAAAGGCTCATTTTGGCGTATAATCCCGTGTCGGGACACGCTTCGTTCAAAAATAAACTCGATTACATAATTGACAGCTTTCAAAAGAGGGGCGTCGTCATAATCCCTTATCGCACAACGCGTGACAATGTCGCCTTTGCCGAGTTCGCCAAAGACGTCGAAGCATTGGGTATTTTGGCGGCCGGCGGCGATGGGACTTTGCACGCACTGGTTAACGCTTGTCTCACGGCAAAGCTTAATTTACCGATAGGCGTGTTGGCCAGCGGCACATCAAATGACTTTGCCGCGTGTCTCAATTTGCCCGTTCCTTTGCGCGAAGGCAAAGCGGCCGAAGATTATTTCGATCGCATAGCACGCGGCATTACACAAGAAATTGATATTGGCAAAGCGGGTGATAGATATTTCATAAACGTCGCAAGTGCGGGAATGATGACCGACATCGCCCATAAAACCGAGCCGCGCCTGAAAAATGCGCTGGGCAAATTTGCCTACTATTGGGGCGGATTAAAGGAACTGCCAAAGTTCAAATCCTTTGATTTGAAAATTACCGCCGACGGCAAAGAATGGCAAGTGCGGGCGTTTTTGTTTGTCATCGTCAACAGTCCCGTGGTCGGCAGTCTGAAAAACGTTTCATCGAAAATAAAAATCGACGACGGCAAGTTGGATTTATTGGCCGTAACAAATTGCGGCGCCACGGAACTGATGCGTTTGGCCGGCAATCTGTTTGCCGGCAAAGGCATCGACAACAACATGAACGTCTTGCATCTGACGGCGAAACATTTCATGGTGCGAACCGACGTCGAACTTATCGGCGACTTAGACGGCGAGAAGGGATCAACATTGCCGTTGGTTGTCGAAACTCTGCCGCGAGCGCTCAGAATGTATTACTGAGTAGGTGATTGTTTGACAAAAGCAACATTTGACATTACCGGCATGACCTGTTCGGCGTGTTCGGCGCGTGTGGAAAAAGCGGCCGCCAAATTAAACGGGACAAGCGACGTCGTCGTAAATTTACTGACGAACAGTATGCGGCTTAATTACGATGAAAAACTTTTGACCCTCGACGACATAACGGCCGCTATCGCAAAAGTCGGCTACGGCGCGACGCCAAAAGGCAAGCTTTCATCGCAAAATACGCCGAAACAGCCGGACGAAGCGGCAATATTGAAAAAGCGTCTCCGTTGGTCCGCCATATTCTTGTTGCCCCTAATGTACATCTCCATGCACGGGATGTTAAAACACATATTCGGTCTGCCGGTTCCGGAATTTGTCACCGCTGTGTTTGACGGCGCGGCGAACACACTCGTGTTTGCGCTGGCACAATTCATCCTGTTGTTGCCCATCATGTACCTCAACCGCCGTTACTATGCGAACGGTTTTCGTAATTTGTCGGCCGGTGCGCCGAACATGGACAGCTTGGTGGGCTTGGGCAGTTTTGCTGCGGCTTTTGCCGGTGTTTGTTCGTTGTTTGCCATAGGTTACAATTTGGGACACGGCAATATCGCGGCCGTCGGCGAATATGGCAAAAACCTTTATTTTGAATCGGCGGGTATGATCGTGACGCTCATCACCTGTGGCAAATACTTGGAAGCAAAAGCCAAGGGCAAAACGAGTGAAGCCCTCCAAAAACTTATAGCCCTTGCGCCAAAAACCGCCAACGTCTTGCGTGACAACAAGGAGTTAACCTTACCCGTCGAAGAACTGCGCG
>CAJORE010000205.1 GCA_905236595.1 uncultured Selenomonadaceae bacterium
CACAGCCTCGATCGCCTTTATGGGGTCAACTTCGGTGATAACGACGTTCGCGCCCAACCCCCGCGCCCGCATGGCGCAACCTTTGCCGCACCAACCGTAACCTGCAATCACCACGGTTTTACCCGCAATAACAAGGTTCGTTGTCCGCATTATGCCGTCCCATGTCGATTGCCCCGTGCCGTAGCGGTTGTCGAAAAGAAATTTGCAATAGGCATCGTTGGCGGCAATCATGGGGAATTCGAGTTTGCCGGCGTTGGCCAGTCCGCGCAAACGGTGTACGCCGGTGGTGGTTTCTTCCGCGCCGCCTATTATGTTCGGCAAAAGTTCGCGCCGCGTGGTATGAAGTTTGTGCACCAAATCGCCGCCGTCGTCCAAAATGTAATCCGGCTTGATGTTCAAAGCATTGTCGAGGAATGCATCATATTCCGCATCCGTGCAAGCGTGGGTGGCAAAAACGTTTACGCCGTTTTCGGCAAGCGCCGCCGCCACATCGTCCTGCGTGGAAAGCGGATTGCTGCCCGTAACGGCAACATTGGCACCGGCATTTTTGAACACTTCCGCCATGTACGCCGTTTTGGCTTCAAGGTGGATGGTAATGACCATATTTTTCCCGGCAAAAGGTTTCTTTGGCGTGTATTCCTTATCAATCGCGCTCATAACGGGCATGAAGTTTTTGACCCAATTTATTTTATCATGTCCCTGCGGGGCAAGCGTTTTGTCTTTGATGATAGATTCCATTGTCGTTGTACTCCTTTGTTTACTCCTCGTAACAATAATACTGCTCAATACCCTAAACAACCTGCGCTGATGTAACTGCGCTGTTCTTTCGGCAATTCCTCCCATCTGATTGCATTGGCATCAACCTTCTTGGCAACGGCCCACGCCGCCGCGATGCCTGCCGCTTCGCCGATGCTCATGCAAGTCGGTTGAATCCGCATGGAGGCCTGCAAGATAAAACTCGCGCTTATGCAACGCCCGGCCACTATAAGGTTCTTTACCGCATCGGTTATCATGGCGCGATAAGGTATTTCATAGAAACCGTCCTTGGGAAGTTTCGCCGAGATTCTTTCGCCGTGCGCGTCAATGAACCAGGCCGTGCGGCAAACGGCATCGACAAACCGGCTCTGGTTATGATAGTCTGCCTCGGTCAAGTAAACTTTGCCACGAATACGCCACGATTCCCTTGCACCAAGCATGGCGGCCTCGCGGCTGATGAAAGCGTGTTCAAATCCCGGCAGGTGACGAATGAGGTAATCGGCAATATTGTGCATCATTCTACGGCCAAAGATGACGGCTTTGCTGTAGGAAACAGGATCGGTTGCGGAAAAACGCACGGGAATTTCCGGACAGTTCATGCTCATAACGCCGTTCTTGCCGATTACGGTATAGGCTTGCATATACGCCGCCTCTTCCGGGGTAATTTCCCCGCTTTCCACGCCCTTGGCCATGACGTTCTCCAATTTGTAACGTTGTCGTCGGTTCATTGCTTCGGCAATCTCAAAATAAGGCGGCTTGGATTTGCACCAATCTTCGTTAAGCTCGACGGCAACATATTGGTAAAGCCGCTCCACATCAATGCCGCCCATCTCAAAACGGAAAGACAAAGGCTGATTTTTCCCCGTTTTTTCGTAGCCGCGCTCGAAGGGGACACCGGCTCGACGCGACAAATACGCGTCGCCGGTAGCATCAATGAAAAGACGGCTTTGGCGCCGTTTCGCGCCGCATTTATTGCCGCCGCCACGCCGGAAGGTCCGCCGCCCGCCACACAAACATCAACGTCAAAAAGCGTGGGCAAATCATTCCCGTTAAAGTTATTCATACAAAAATCATCTTTGCCACGCTGAAGAACAGCGCAATCATCAACATGAAAAAAACCAAAAAAGGCAACGTTGCCACAGCGAGGGTTTGCAATTTGTCAACATCCTCTTTTGTGAACGGCACTATCCCGCTTTCGTGTTTGTCCAATACATCCCTTAGCGACGGCACATCAACGGTGCAAAAAATTGCATTGTCTTGCAATTTCCCATGCGCCGCCAAAAGTTTTACCCGTGACGGCGCGGGAATTATTTCGTTTTCCTGCTCCATGCCGCTTAAATGCAACGCCAACACCGTCTGCGCCTGTTTGTAAGCGTCCTCGTTTTTTTTTGCGAACGCAACGCAACCCGCCAAATCGGGAAACGATATGCGCGTGCCGTCGGCTTCGACGGCAAACAGGGCAACATAGCGATAATTTTTCATAAAGATTTCTCTTGATTCGGCTTAGCTGCGTTGGCTATCCCTTCGGCTGCCAACAATCAGCCAAATACTCCTTGTCGCTCATCTTTGCCGACAATACGGCGCGGCGAATGGCTTCGCTCATCACTTCGGCGGCCAGCGTTCCCGCCATATTTAGGTCGGCTTTAACGGCGCCGCACGATGCGGCATAAACCGTATCGCCGTCGGCAAGAGTACCGACCGGACGAATGGAGCGGGCGTAAGCATTGGTTGTCATAGCGGCCAGTTTCGTCAGTTGCGTTTTGTCAAAATCGCCGTTGGTGATTATCATGCCAATGGTTGTATTCTCGCGGAATAAATCCGTAGGTACGGCAAGTTTGTAAAGCTCTTCACGGGTGTCGGCAAAATTTTTGCGATCCTTGGTCAAAAGTCCGGCAATCTTTTGCCCCGTGCGTTCGTCGTAAACATCGCCCAAGGCATTGACCGCGACAATCGCCGCCATTTTAAGATCGCCGATTTTGACGGCGTAAACGCCCAAACCGGCTTTCATCGACCGCGCCATCCCGCATATTTTGCCAACCGTCGCACCCGTTCCCGCGCCGATTGATCCGCTGACAAAATTTTCCCGGCGCAAGGCATTTTCGCACGCCGCCCGACCCATTTTCGCGTCGGGGCGGATTTTACTGCTGCCGTAGGACAAATCGTAAATGTCGCTTTGCACCACAATGGGAACAAGCGCGACCCGCGTGTCGTAACCGATACCCTTCTCCTCAAGGCAACTCATAACGCCGTCCGCCGCCGCCAACCCATAAGCCGAACCGCCCGCCAAAACAATCGCGTTTACGGGCGTCGGCGCGGTAGTCGGCAAAATCACCGGTGTCTCTCTGGAAGCGGGACCGCCACCCGATATATCAACGCCGACCCGCGCCCCGTTGGGAAAAACAGCGACGGTTACGCCGGTTTTTGCCGCCGTATCCTGCGCGTTGCCGACGCAAACATTTTCTATGTCGGTGACGGGAATCTCGGCAACGACGGCCTCGGCATGACCGCCGCTACCGACCGCTAAAAATGCCGCACTCACAAACGCAGTAATAAAGAATTTTTTCAATTTTTTCATCTTGGTAATCACCTCTAAGAAAAATATTTTTATGCCCTGTCTGCCGCGCCATCGACACAACAAACAGGTGCATAAAAACCTTTGTCGGCGTTGCCATCATTTGTTCTTTATATAGTTTATCAACCCGCCGGCTTTCGCTATATCTTGCACGAAACCGGGCAACGGGTGCGCCTTATAGGTGTCGCCCGCAGTCAAGTTTTCAATCGTCCCCGTGGCGGTGTCGATTTTCAATTCGTCCCCCGCGCTGATTTTTTCTACTGCGTCGCCGATCTCCAAAAGCGGCAGGCCGATGTTAATGCCGTTGCGATAAAAAATCCGCGCAAAACTCGCGGCGATAACCACGGGAATGCCCGACGCTTTTATCGCCACCGGCGC
>CAJORE010000206.1 GCA_905236595.1 uncultured Selenomonadaceae bacterium
AAGCCAAGCCGTGTCCGGTATCACGTTCCATGTATTGCCGCCCTCCACATGGGTTATCCCGACCAAATTTGGGGCGGCGGGGTCAAGGTTATGGCTTCTTATGGTCGGCACGTCAGTAATGAACTCGGCAGCCATCATAATCGGATCCGTTCCGCGTTCCGGGTGGGCGGCGTGTGTGCCGTTGCCGCGAAACGTCACGGCGAATTGATCAACCGACGCCGTCACAGCACCTTCGCGGATACCGATTTCCCCAACGGCAAGAACCGGCGATGTGTGCAAACCAAAAATAAGTTGTAAATCATCAAGCGCCTTGGTTGATAATATCTGTTTAGCGCCCCCCGGCGTTTCTTCGGCCGGCTGGAATATAAATGTCACCGTGCCGTCCAGTTCATCTTCATGCTTTTTAAGGAGCGCCGCCGCTCCCAAAACCGCCGACAAATGAAAATCATGCCCGCAGGCGTGCATTTTCCCCGGCGTAGTGGATTTATACGGCAAATCGGTTTCTTCCGTCACCGGCAAAGCGTCTATATCGGCACGCAAAGCAAGATGCGGCGCTTTGCCGGTGCCAATCCGCGCAACAACGCCGGTACTGAGCGGCAAATCCAAAACGGGCACGGCAACTTTGGCCAAGTCCTCTTTTATCCGCTCGGTGGTAGCGAATTCTTCGGCAGAAAGCTCCGGATGAGCATGAAACCACTTGAACTCATCAACCAGCCAACCGCAAAATTCGTTATCGTTCATGTTGTTCATTTATCAGGTTGCCTCCCGTCTGCACCATACAGCCGATTACACGGCTGTGCGAACATTTTTTGCGACCGTTGGCCGCGCCAAAGAGCCGACATCAACCAAAACAAGATTGCTACCGTTCTGGTCGATGATATAGCATGAGAAAATATTTTGTCAAGCGTGAAAGGACACCCTTTACATGAAAGATTTTACCTTGGAAGTCCACGGCGAACATTCATACGATTATACCGGCGCCATCAGCGAACCGATTTATCTTTCCGCAACGTTCCGCCATCCCGGTTTTGGGCAAAGCACCGGTTACGATTACGGACGGGTGGCCAATCCGACCCGCCAAACACTCGAAAAAACCGTCTCCCTCTTGGAGCAGGGCGCACGAAGCTGGGCGGTGTCGTCCGGAATGGCCGCCATAAACCTCGTCTTTATCATCCTCGACCCCGGCGATCACATATTGCTTTCCGAGGACTTATACGGCGGCACGATACGCTTAGCAAACGACATCTACGGGCATTACGGCATTGATTTTGAATATGTAGACACTACCGATTTAGAGTTAGTGCGCCAAAAAATGCGTCCCCGTACCCGCATGATATTTATTGAAACGCCATCAAACCCCATGATGAACGTCAGCGACATCGCCGAACTTGCGAAAATCGCCCACGCGAACGACGCTTTTCTGACGGTGGACAATACCTTTTTGTCGCCGCACTTTCAAAAACCGCTCACCTTAGGCGCCGACATCGTGGTACACAGCGGCACAAAATATCTTTGCGGACACAACGACATAATTGCCGGTTTCCTCACGTTGCGTGACGATACATCATGGTTGGCCAAGCGCATCGAGCTTCTTGTAAAATCCGAAGGGCCGAATTTGTCAAGCATGGATTCATGGCTAATGCTAAGGAGCCTAAAAACCCTCGGCCTGCGCGTAGAGCGGCAGGCGCAAAACGCCCTCGCCTTGGCCGAATGGCTCAGAAAGCAACCGCAGGTCACCCATGTATATTATCCGGGGCTGGCCGACCACCCCGGCTTTGCCCTAAACAAACAGCAAGCAACCGGCAGCGGCGGCATGATTTCCTTCAAGGTTTCTTCGCCGGATCTGGCCAAGAAGATTTTGGGCAAGCTAAAGCTCATTGCCTTCGCCGAGAGCCTCGGCGGCGTTGAAAGTCTTCTCACTTACCCCATCGCGCAGACACACGCCGAAATGCCCAAAGAACTGCTTGCCAAAACCGGAATTGACGATACATTATTGCGGTTATCCGTAGGCATCGAAGATGCGGATGACCTGAAAGCGGATTTGCTTAATGCTTTGAAGGACTGATTCTGTGGAGAACTTTGACGAAATTATCGAGCGGCGCGGAACGAGTTGCCTAAAATACGATTTCGCCATCGAACGCGGCCTGCCGAAGGATGTATTGCCGTTTTGGGTGGCGGATATGGATTTTCGCACGCCCGACGCCGTAATAAACGAACTAATGAGGCACAGCCGCCACGGTATTTTCGGCTATACCGACATAAAAAGCGACTATCTTGATGTTTTGGCCGATTGGTTCTTGGCGCGTCATAATTGGCAAATAGACACCGATACCATAGTCACCACACCGGGCGTCGTGTTTGCCATCTGCACCGCCATCCGCGCCTTCACCGCCGTCGGTGACGCCGTACTCATTTGTCCGCCGGTGTATTATCCGTTCGCTTCTTCCGTACGGGAAAACAACCGCCGCCTCGTCGAAAGTCCGCTGGTTTTACGGGAAAAGTCCGCGACCGGGAGCGTCGGGTACGAGATGGATTTTGCGGATTTTGAAGCCAAAATCAAAAACAACGGCGTAAAATTATTCTTGCTGTGCAGTCCCCATAATCCCGTAGGGCGCGTCTGGCGAAAAGACGAACTTATGCGCATCGGGGAAATTTGCCAAAAAAACAACGTCGTTATCGTCGCCGACGAAATCCACGAAGATTTTGTCCGTTGCGGACATCGCCATAACGTACTGGCGAACCTGTCACCCGCGATTGACGATATAACCGTAACTTGCACAAGCCCCAGCAAAACATTTAACATGGCCGGGTTACAAATTGCCCACACATTTATAAAAAACAATAATTTGCGGCAAAAATTCCGCCACGAATTAGCCGCCGTCGGCTACAGCCAACCGAACTCCCTCGGCATTTTTGCGGCAAAGGCCGCTTACGGTAACGGCGGCGCTTGGCTTGACCGTCTGCTGGTTTATTTGGAGGACAATCTGCAAAAAACCAAAACATTTCTTACCGAGAGACTGCCGAAGGTGCGCCTCATTGAACCGGACGGGACCTACCTTTTGTGGCTTAATTTTTCGGATTACGCTATGACGGACAAGGAACTTGACGATCTAATCATCAACCGCGGTAAGCTTTGGCTCGACGGCGGACATATTTTCGGCACCGGCGGCGCGGGTTTCCAACGAATGAACATTGCCTGTCCTTGGTCGGTATTGCAAGAAGGACTTGAACGCTTGGCAAAGTGTTTTGAAAAACGGTGCGGCTGACCAATGCCAAAAATTTCCGGAAATAATGCCTTGTGCCAAAGCACGGGCATATCGTGCATAACACACGAAGCTTTCCTTACAGGGATTCGTGTTCAGAAGGGTTCTTGTTCGCCATGAAAAATCCCCTGCGCTATCAAATATCCGAGTACGATTGCGGCCCCACTTCATTGCTCAATGCCTTGAGTTTCTTGTTTGAGCGCGATGAAATATCACCGGAACTCATCCGCAACATAATGCTCTATTCCTTGGACTGCTACGAAAAAGGCGGCACCTTGGGGAAGCGCGGCACCTCACGCATGGCCATGATGTTTTTGTCAAATTGGCTTAACGATGTCGGCGAAATGGGAATTTTACCGATACAAAGCCGTTATTTGTCCGGTGATGATGTATATATTCGCGAAGGAAGCCCCATAACGAACGCCATCTCCCGCAACGGCGTCGCCGTTGTACGACTGCACTTTGACGGAGAACATTATGTCCTGTTGACCGGCAAAAAAGATCGGCACCTGTTTGTGTTCGATCCCTACTATATGCCGCAAGGATTGAACGACCCCGCC
>CAJORE010000207.1 GCA_905236595.1 uncultured Selenomonadaceae bacterium
AATGCTCACCGCCTTGGCGGCGATAACGGCTATTTCGTCCGAGGTGAGATGGGCGTCTTGTACTTCTTTCTGTGCGGCGAGAAATAATCCGGCTTGCTCGTGTGCCGTATGTATGGCTATCATCTTCGCACCACTCTTGGCCATGTCTCCCGTTTCATGGGAACTTTGCAGGGAAAAGCCCGTCCCGGCATAGTTTTTTATCTCGGCATGGACTACCGCCAACGACGGAAACAATACAACGGGTGCCGTCAAAAACGCAACGCACACCGCCGTCATGGTCACGACGGACAGCTTGGTAAGTATGTGTTTGCTCATTTGCGTCAAAGCTCTTTTTTCACCTGCGTTTCGCCAACCAATTTGCCGCGAGCGATCCCGAAATATTGTGCCACACGCTGAAAAATGCTCCCGGTATCGCTGCCGCCGCACCGAAATACGTTATGGCGAGCGACGTTGCCAAACCGGAATTTTGCATACCGACCTCAATGGATATTGCTTTCGCCTTGGCAAAGTCCATGTGAAAAAGCCGCGCCAACAAAAAGCCCAAGGCATAGCCCAACAAATTGTGCAACATAACGCCCACCGCTATCAGCAGCCCGACTTCCAAAAGTTTCGCCGCGTTGACGGCGACCACGCCACCGACGATTAAAATAATCGCCGTAATCGAAACCGTTGGCAAAAAATTTATGACCTGCTTGACGTAACTTTCAAATGCGGCGTTTATGAAGATACCCAAAACAATGGGCAAAATCACGACCTGCGCGATTGATGCCATCATAGATAAAAAGGGAATGTCAATCCACGCACCGGCGAAAACGTACATAATGAGCGGCGTCACTATCGGCGAAAGAATCGTCGTTGTCATCGTCATGGACACTGACAAAGCGACGTCACCGCGCGCGAGATAAGTCATGACATTCGACGACGTACCGCCCGGACACGCACCTACCAAAATCATACCCACCGCAAGCTCCGGCGGTAAACCGAAACATTTGACCAGAAGCCATGCAATGCCGGGCATTATGGTGAATTGCGCTAAAGCACCGATTAAAACGTCACGCGGGCGCTTTAATATCAACCGAAAATCTTCCGGCTTTAACGTCATACCCATACCGAACATAACTACGCCCAACAAAAGGGTTATCTTCGGCGCCGCCCAAGCAAACGTCCACGGCAAAACCAGCGCTATCACCGCCACGATGATAACAAGCGCCGACATATATTTTGATACGAAATCACTGATTTTTTTCATAACGGAACCTCTCTTTTTCCAAAACATCTCGGCGCGATTTTATCAAATACTCATTACAAAGTAAACCCGTTTGCGGCGATTGTGCATAATTAGCCGTGCAGAAATAAATTTTCATTTCAGCGCTTGGCATACGGCAGAGCGATTTTTCGCTATCGAGGCTTGACATGATGACGGCGAAGTTGTATTATGTGGCTAACAAAATTCATATAAAAACGATATGTATTCGCAATGGAGCGAACGGTAATTTTTTCGGGAGGACATTATCATGGCAAAAATATACGACAGCGTTACGGATCTTATCGGCGGGACGCCGCTTTTGAAGGCAAATAATTTCATCAGCGCCAACAATTTGACGATAAATTTGTTGGCAAAGCTCGAATATTTTAATCCGGCGGGGAGCGTCAAGGATCGTATCGCCAAGGCGATGATTGAAAAGGCCGAGCGCGACGGCAAACTCCAAAAAGGCGCCGTCATTGTCGAGCCGACGAGCGGCAACACCGGCATCGGTTTGGCGAGCGTCGCCGCCGCCCGCGGTTATAAAGCGATACTTACCATGCCCGAAACCATGAGTATCGAACGGCGCAATATGCTGAAGGCTTACGGCGCGAAAATTGTTTTGACGGAGGGTGCCAAAGGCATGAAGGGCGCTATCGCCAAAGCAGAAGAAATCGCCAAGGAAACACCGGGCGCGTTCATTCCGTCGCAGTTTACGAATCCCGCCAACCCGGCCATTCACGAATTGACGACAGGTCCCGAGATTTGGGACGACACCGACGGCAAAGTTGACGTATTCATCGCCGGCGTTGGTACGGGCGGCACCGTTACGGGCGTCGGGCGCTACCTCAAAAAGCAAAACAAAAACGTGAAAATCATCGCCGTCGAGCCGG
>CAJORE010000208.1 GCA_905236595.1 uncultured Selenomonadaceae bacterium
CACCACTACGCTTCGTCGTCATTCCTTGTCTGCCGAAAAAATCCCTCGGCAATGGCACGAACTCATTTATGCAGCGTTTCCTTTATTATAAAAATTTATGTTTTGGTTTTCCGGCCTTTCGGTCAAAGCCACCAAACATAATCAACATTTGTTTTTGCGTTCGCTATACATATCGAGGGGGGAAAATTTTTGTCCTATATATCGGGCTTTATGATGGGCGCCGCCATCGGCAAAGGTATGCGGCAATTTTTCACCGGCGGCAATGTCGGTTCCGCCGCCAAAACCGTTTTACCGGCATTTCACTTGGCGGCCAAAGGCACCGGCAGACGACGCTATCGGGCAGCGCACATAAGTCCGGCGCTGGCTGTACTGCTTACGGAAGAATTGACCAAGTTGCCCTTTATTAAAAAAATTGAAGTAACCCCATCCACGGGAAGTTTGTTGTTTGTTTTTGATCCCAAGGATGACAAGAAAATCGTTGCGCTGGCCGACGCATTGGCACAACGCATATTTACAGCCGTTACGCGACACAATTTGCCGACTGCACCATCACGCCGCTGTTTGCCAAATGCGACGGCAACAAATGAATCGGGGAGCATTACCCTTAGCATACGTCGATCAATGCGTGATTTTTCGGCGTTTATCACCCGCAGTACCGGCGGTTGGTTCGATGCGAAATCATTGGCGGCGGCGCTTTTGTTGTTGCGCGGCCTGCGTAAAATGATTTTGACGCAACAATATCCGTCGGGGTCGGCAATGTTGTGGTGGGCAGTATCGCTTATGCGGGGGTGGCGAACAATATGACGTACTTAATAACCGACATTGCGCTTGCCGTTTCGTTGCCTCGGGATGAGCGCATTAAGCTTGCGGCCAGTTTGCGGCGGCATAAAAATGTTAAGGCAGCAACGGTAGACGAAAATAAAATTCGCTTGTGGCATACTGGCGCATTACCCGTTGTCGTCATACATCGGCAAATAGTCGATACGCTCTTAAAAATCAAAGAAGAATCGGTGCAACAAGCCGACCGCCTTGCCGAATATCGACGCGACGCGCTTTTTTCCATCGCCGGTTTTGCCGCCATGGAAATACTAAAGCGTACGGCGCCGGAATTATTCGTAACCACGAAAATTCTGCGTAGCATCTTCGTCCTTGGTATCGCCCGCAAATTTATCCAAAACGGCATCATGGGACTTGTCAAAGAACACCGTCCCAATGCCGATACGCTGACGGCGACGGCCGTCATTGCCTCCGCATTGGCGGGTAAGCCCGAATCCAGCCTGACACTTCTCGCCTTATCAAACGGTGCTGAAATGCTCACAAGTTATGCGGCGCACCGGGCGCGTACGCATATATCAGGTTTGTTGTCCCTTGATCAACGCCATGTCTGGCTTGTCGAAAACGGAACCGAGCGGCAAGTGCCGGTTGAAATCATCAAAGCCGGCGACATTATCGCCGCACATACGGGCGAAAAAATCGTCATCGACGGTCATGTTTTATCCGGCAATGCGGCCGTGAACCAAGCCTCGATAACCGGCGAATCAAACCCTGCGCTAAAGCATAAAGGATCGCCCGTCTACGCCGGCAGTGTCGTTGAAGCGGGCGAACTCACCATCGCCGTCGAAAAAGTCGGCAAGGACACCTCGCTTTCGCACATCGTTCATTTGGTGGAAGAAGCGCAAACCCGCAAAGCACCCGTGCAAAATTTTGCCGATCAAATGGCAAATTTTTTGGTGCCGGTATCGTTTTTGGGAGCGGCGATTGTTTACGGCGCCACACGGGATTGGCAACGAGTGCTTAACCTCCTGTTCATTGATTTTTCCTGCGGCTTAAAATTATCCACGGCAACCGCCATATCCGCCGCTATTGCCGCCGCCGC
The DNA here is from genome assembly GCA_905236595.1 of uncultured Selenomonadaceae bacterium. Lineage (GTDB taxonomy): Bacteria > Bacillota > Negativicutes > Selenomonadales > Selenomonadaceae > CAJORE01. Next base: position 1,877 of record CAJORE010000208.1, read on the forward strand.
CAAACGCGGCATTTTGGTAAAGGGCGGCAATTACATCGAAGCCTTGGCGCATACCGATACGGTCGTATTGGACAAAACGGGGACGCTCACCGTCGGCATACCGCAAATCGCGTTCATAAAAACGGCGCCCAATGTAACCGCTAAAGAAATGATTTTACTCGCCGCATCAGCGGAAATGCACTCCGTACATCCGTTGGCCGTAGCCATACAAAAATACGTCAAAGAACAAAAATGGACTACTCCGCATCACACATCTACGGAAACGGTAGTCGCACGCGGTATGCGCGCCGTCGTGCCGGACTTTGAGAACTTTAGAGGCGGTACGATTTTGGTCGGGAGCCGCAAATTTTTGACGGAAAACGGCATTGTTGCCGACGCGACGCTGACCGACAACAGCCCCGTCAAAAATCTGCTATACGTCGCCCGCGACAATAAGCCCTTGGGCGTAATCGGCATCGAAGACCCCGTGCGACCGCAAATGAAAAAAACACTCAATCAAATGCGGCGCTTGGGCATCGACGAAATTGTCATGCTGACAGGCGACTCCAAAGACGTTGCCAAAGAGGTTGCAACCGCCATGGACATTGATTCTTATCATGCCGAAATACTGCCCGAAGATAAAGCCGGTTACGTCAATAAACTAAAACAAAGCGGTACGGTTATGATGGTGGGCGACGGCATAAATGACGCCCCGGCGCTTGCCTTTTCCGACGTTGGGGTTTCCTTGGGCGGACGGCAAACGGACATAGCTGCCGAAAGTTCGGCGGTCACCATTCATGCCGAAGAACCTGCGCGCTTAATCGAAGCATTAAAATTAGGCCAACGCACGGTCGCGCTGATTCACCAGAATTTTATGGCAACCATTCTCATAAATTCGTCGGCTATGTTGCTGGGCGCACTCGGTAAAATCAGTCCGTTGTGGGCGGCAGTCATCCACAACACGGCCACGTTGGCAGTAGTGTTAAACTCCTGCCGAATATTGCAACCCGTCGACTCTACATTAAAAATAAAAAGATAGCAACTAAAAATCCGAACGAAAAATTGCCCTCCCGTAAAAAGGAGGGCAATTTTACGTTCGATTTTGCCAAAACCCACAATTTTATGGTATAGTAGTGGAAAATTATTTTGCGCAGGATGCGCCGCCACCGTATGCGGCGTTTGCCGTAAAGAGGTAATATTACATTGATATACAGGAAACCGACTTTTTCCGACGTCGAAGAAATTTACGCATTGGTGGCAGGTTACGCCGAGAGCGGCTTAATGCTTGCCCGTTCACGCAACACGCTCTACGAATCTTTGCGCGACATGATTGTTGCCGAAGAAGACGGACGAGTTATCGGCGTCGGAGCATTGCACATAACGTGGGACGCTATGGCGGAAGTACGCACCATGGCGGTATCGCCCGATTACACACGCCGAGGCATAGGTGCCGCGATTGTCAACCGTCTCTTGGATGAGGGACGCACCATGGGCGTGAAAAAATTTTTTACATTGACCTATCAACCGGGCTTTTTCCAAAGTTTGGGATTTGTCACGGTCGGCAAGGATCACCTGCCGCAGAAAATTTGGAAAGAATGTATCGATTGCCCCAAATTCCCCGATTGCGATGAAATTGCCATGGTGAAAAACGAGGGCGCATCGGACGACGATTGTTCGTTACCCTTTGAGAGTAACCTGAAAAACGGCAACGGGGAGGTCGTAAGTTCATGATTCATATGCACGACGTGACGAAAATTTACGATGATACGGGCATGGTTGCTTTGGATCACGTCAACATCGACATTGAAAAAGGCGAATTTGTCTTTATTGTCGGTGCTTCCGGCGCCGGTAAATCAACATTCATTCGTCTGCTTTTGCGCGAAGTGTTGCCTTCGTCCGGGCAACTGTTGGTGAACGGGCATGACGTGGCAAACATGGAGCATGCCGATGTGCCGTATTTGCGTCGTGAAATGGGCGTCATTTTTCAAGATTATCGTCTTTTGCCGGATAAAACCGTTTACGAAAATGTGGCGTTTGCCATGCAAGTAATCGAAGCTCCACGCCGTTTGATGCAAAGAAGCGTC
>CAJORE010000209.1 GCA_905236595.1 uncultured Selenomonadaceae bacterium
ATTTCTTTTAGTTTTTCATTCGGACGAGGAACCAAAAGCAAAAATTTTCCGCGCCCATTGTTATATCGAAAATTTTCGCGATTACTTAAGTGCCTCCGTTCCGACGACTTAAAATTTTAGCGCCGCGCACATACTTTTTACGTATTCGCCGACGTGGGGCGGCGCTTCCTTGCCATACTTGGCGATAATTTTTATTATTGCCGACCCGACAATAACACCGTCGGCATACTGCGCCATTTGCCCGGCTTGTTCCGGCGTGCTGATGCCGAACCCGATCGCACAGGGAACGGCGGCGTGTTGGCGTACTTTGCGGGTTAATTCGCCGATGTCGGTGGTTATTTCCGACCGAACGCCCGTGACGCCCAAACTTGATACGACATAAAGAAAGCCCCTCGCTTCCTTGGCAATCATGGCAATTCGTTCGGCGGAGGTGGGGGCAACCAAAGAAATTAAATCCATATTCTTGGCCGCAAATACCGCCGCAAATTCCTCCTTTTCCTCAAAGGGCAAATCCGGCAAAATCACGCCATCCATGCCGACCGCCGCCGCCCGTTCCGCAAATTTTTCCGCACCGTAGGAATAGATTACGTTCGCATAAGTCATAAAAACCATAGGCACTTTTACATCGCGGCGCACTTCCTCCGCCATGGCAAAAATTTTGTCCGTTGTCACGCCCCCCGTAAGGGCGCGCAAATTGGCGGCTTGAATAACTTCGCCCTCCGCCGTCGGATCGGAGAAGGGAATGCCCAATTCGATAAGGGCGGCACCGTTTTTGGCGGCGGCGCGAACGACGGCGGCGGTGGTCGCCAAATCCGGATCGCCGCAAGTGACAAAGGGAATAAACGCTTTGCCGTGATTGAAGGCTTCGTTGATTTTACTCATCAATGTTTTCCTCCCCGCAATATCGTGCAATGGCGGCGCAATCCTTGTCCCCGCGCCCCGAAAGCGTCACGACGATTGTTTTGTCTTTTGTCAGTTTTGGCGCCAATTTCATGGCATAGGCAAGGGCGTGCGCCGACTCGATGGCCGGAATAATCCCTTCCGTTTTTGTCAGATACTTGAAGGCCGCCACCGCTTCGGCGTCCGTTATCGGCACATATTCGGCGCGTTTCGTGTCAAACAAATGCGCGTGTTCGGGACCGATGCCGGGGTAATCAAGCCCCGCCGATATGGAATACACCGGCGCAATTTGGCCGTATTCGTCTTGGCAAAAATAGGATTTCATGCCGTGAAAAATACCCAAGCGACCGGTGGCAATAGTCGCCGCCGTCTCCGCAGTATCTACGCCGCGTCCCGCCGCTTCGCAACCGATTAAGCGCACGTCCTTGTCTTGCAAAAAATGCCAAAAACTGCCAATAGCATTGGAACCGCCGCCCACGCACGCGATAACGGCGTAGGGCAGAGCGTGTTCCTTTTCCTTGAGTTGCGCTTTTATTTCTTGGCTTATGACCGCTTGAAAGTCACGCACAATCGTGGGGAAAGGGTGCGGCCCCATGACCGATCCCAAACAATAATGGGTATCGGCGATGCGTCCGCTCCATTCGCGAAAGGCTTCGGACACCGCATCCTTCAACGTCCCCGTCCCGCTTTTCACGGGCACGACCGTCGCCCCCAGCAATTTCATGCGATAAACGTTTAAGGCTTGGCGGCGCGTATCCTCCTCGCCCATAAAGACGACGCACTCCATATTCATCAATGCCGCCGCCGTCGCCGTGGCCACGCCGTGTTGACCGGCGCCCGTTTCGGCGATAAGGCGGGTTTTGCCCATTTTTTTTGCCAAGAGCGCCTGCCCCAAAACGTTGTTGATTTTGTGCGCCCCGGTATGGTTTAAGTCCTCGCGCTTCAAATAAATTTTGGCGCCTTTTAGGTCGGCGGTCATATTTTTCGCAAAATACAACCGCGACGGACGTCCGGCATAATCGTTAAGCAACGCGGCCAGTTCATTTTGAAAATTTTTGTCGTCCTTGTAACGAGTATAGGCTTCATCAAGTTCGATGACGGCGTTCATCAGCGTTTCCGGGATGTATTGTCCGCCGTGAACGCCGAAACGCCCCCGCGACAGTTTACTGCTTTCCATAGTATGCTCCTTATCTTTTGTTGCCGTTGACGGCGGCGATAAATTCCTTCATTTTGGCAAAATCCTTCGCACCATCCGTTTCTATGCCCGAAGAAACATCGACGGCAAAAGGTTGCAGTTCGCGAACGGCTTGCCCCACATTGGCAAC
>CAJORE010000210.1 GCA_905236595.1 uncultured Selenomonadaceae bacterium
ATTTTTGTTGCGTTCGTGGGCAATGAATGGTACTATGTACAACATAAAACGCAAAGCGGTTCGTTTTGCGGTCGGGATTGTTTATGAAGGCGGTGCTTTTCCGTCGAGAAGTTCCCGATGCGAACATGATAATGAGGAAATGCGATGGTTCATGACAGCAAAAGCGCAACGAATATTTTTTCGCGTAACCGGCATAAAGTCGGCGCCGCAGGCCGTTTATACGGCGGACGGCGGGCGGCAGGCTTTTCTTTCGTATCCGAAATAGCGGCTTTCGCCAAAAGGAGCCGTAATACGGCGCATTTTCGGCAAATCCAGTTGTTGTTGTCGATGCTTACGACGTTTTTGGCGGTGACTGTTGCGTCGTTTGCGGTGGTGCAGGCCGCCGACGTCGATGGGGAACAGGCGGCGGAAGAAGCGCGCATGGAATATATATGCGCGTTGACGGCTCTTTCAAGCTACAACGACGAATTGAATTTGTTTGTGCGGGGGGCGCTGGCCGAAAACGGTTTTGACTTTGTGCCGCTCAAGGAAAGTGCGGTTGACGGGGAGAATGACGAAGAGACGGCCAAAATGTTCCTGGTAAAAAAAACGATGCCCGATGCGGGGGAAAATATTTTGATTCTTGCCGTTACGGGAACCGAGGACATTAAGGACGTGAAAACCGATTTGAAAATAAAGCGCGTCCCCTTCCCGGCAAATTCGACGGGCGCCGAAGTACCCACCGTTCATCGCGGTTTTTACGACACGTTGGAGAGGATTTTTTTGAATCCGCCGCATGAAGAAATGGGGGGACTTACCGTCAGCGAAGCTTTGCAACAAAAGCTTCGCGCCGACCCCACCGAGAAGTTATACTTGACGGGTCATAGTTTGGGCGGCGCGGTGGCGACTTTGGCGGCGGCGGAATTAAGCGAAGCCGGAGTATCGCCCAAGCAGCTTGAGGTGATTTCGTTCGGTGCGCCGGCCGTTGGCGATGAGCGTTTCGCCGAAAGGTACAAGGATAAATTCGGCCTGAAACGTATCGTCATAACGCATGATCCCGTTGAAGGGGTATTGCAATCGGTAAAGGAGAGCTATGTACAGCAAGGCACGGCGATCAAGCGAAAAAAGTCGGCTTACGGTTCGTACATGAGCCACGCCATGGCGGTGTATTTGGATGCCGCCATACGAAATTATTATGATACCCGCGAGAAAACCGGCGGGCGATTTTCGTTGCCTAAGGCTCCCGTCAGCGCCAAACTTTACGTTGCGCCGATCAATTTCCACTTGGACGTGGCCATTTCCGCCGACGAAAAATATATGCGCCAAACGTTGCAGGAGGCTTTGGCGGGGCGAATCAGCGAGCCGTGTTTTGCCAAGAACGCCAACGAAACTTTTGCGGAAGCGATAGCAAGCGCCAAAAAGAGCGGGTGCGATCATTTAATAGTTACGGAAGTTTTCGGCAATACCTTGAAAAATAATCGGCTGACTTGTCGTTTGGTCATGGAAGAAACCCTCTACGATGTAAGAAGCGCCGCGCCCGTGTCCGTGCAATCGGCCAGCACGTTGACCGAACACATGACCCCCATCGAAGCCGTGATGTACTTGTACGAACAATGTCGGCAAGAACGCGAGGGCGTTCTCGGCGGGACGGACGGACATAGGTGAACGTCGGAATTTGCTCACCCCACGGAGGTTATATATGAAAAATGTGTTGGCTTTTTTTGTGGCCGTGTTTGTCGCCGTCGGTTTCTTTTCGGCGGTTTTTGTCGCTCCGGCCAATGCCGCCGTCAAAAATCCCAAAGTCGGTTTTATTTTCTACGGTAACGAAGATTCCACCTACGATGCCAATTTCATCAACGCCGCCAAACGCGTTTGCCGAAATAAAGGTGTAGAGTATATCTTAAAAATGAATGTGCCGGAGAGCGAGGAATGTACACAGGCCGCCGCCGAATTGGTGCATGAAGGCTGTACGATAATTTTTGCCGACAGCTTCGGCCATGAGCCGTATCTTTTGGAAGCCGCCAAACGGTTCCCCCAAGCGGAATTTGCACACGCCACCGGCCTTAAAGCGCATACGGCGGCCTTGCCGAATTTTCACAATGCCTTTGCGGCGGTATATGAGGGACGCTATCTGACCGGGATTGCCGCCGGATTGAAATTGAACGAGATGATCGCCGAGGGCAAAATTGCCAAGCATGATGCCAAACTCGGTTACGTCGGGGCATATACTTATCCGGAAGTCATGTCGGGCTACACGGCGTTTTTCTTGGGAGCGCGGTCGGTCTGCAAGACGGCGACCATGGACGTATTCTTCACCGGTTCATGGTACGATTATGATGCCGAAAAGGCCGCCGCCGAAGAACTAATTAAGGAAGGCGCCGTCCTGATAAGTCAACACGCCGATTCCCTCGGTTCGCCGTCGGTTTGCGAGGCGAACAATGTTCCCAACGTGGCGTATAATATAAGCACGTTGAAGGAATGTCCCAATACCTTTTTGATAAGCTCGAAAATAAATTGGGCGCCCTATTTTGCTTACCTTATCGAATGTGCCAAGAACAATCGTTTCATTGCCGTCGATTGGACGGGGCATATCGAGGATGGCTCCGTGGAGCTTACCGCGCCCAACGGTCGGACGGCGGCGAAAGGCACGCTTAAAGCGATAGGCGCCGCCAAGGATGCCTTGGCGGCGGGGAGCCTTCATGTGTTTGACACACGGAAATTTACGGTGGAAGGCGTGCCGTTTAATCATTATAAGGCGACCATCGACGCCGACAATATGCGCGAAGTGATTTACGACGATTATTTCCACGAGTCGGAGTATCGTTCGGCGCCGTATTTTGATTTACGCATTGACGGCATCAGGCTTTTGAATACCGCATATAAATAAGGAAGCACTGCATAATTCGTCCGCACCCTTGCCGGGTCTTTTTCCGGCATACCCTGAAGGGCACGCGTACTGCGTCATTCCTCCTCAGCGTA
>CAJORE010000211.1 GCA_905236595.1 uncultured Selenomonadaceae bacterium
GGAATGACGACGAAGCGTAGTGGTGCTACGCTGAGGAGGAATGACGCAGTATGCTGGAAAAAGACCCGGCAAGGATGCGGACGAATTATGCAGTGTTTCCTTAACGTTCGGGAAGGAGTTTTCTTTATAATGACAGCTTTTATGGCGGCACGACATGCGGCAGACAAGCGCTTGAAGGATGCTATTTTCGGCGCGAGCGCCGCTTGCAAGGAAGCCGCCGACAAATACGGCGCCGCAGCCGTGACCAATGCCACCATCGGTGTTATCATGAACGACGACGGGAAAATAGCCTGTCTGCCCACCGTTGAAAAAATTTACCGCGAATTGTCCATGGCGGATGTGGTTACTTACGCCCCCATAACGGGACTGCCCGAATATTTGAAACAAGCGACGCTCTTAACCTTCGGCGGCAAAATCCCCGCAGGCTACACCGCCGCTTGCGCAACCGCCGGCGGCACGGGCGCAATTCATCATGCGATTGAAAACTATGCCGAAAAAGGGCAGGACGTTTTAACCAGCGATTGGCATTGGGGAACTTACGGGGTAATTTGCCGCGAAGTCGGCGCGAAACTTAAAACTTTCGCCTTGTTTGACGAGCAAATGAATTTCAATGTCGCCGATTTTACGGCGAAAGTCACGGATATTATGTCCCGGCAGGAATCGCTTCTCGTTATTTTGAACACACCGGCGCACAATCCCACCGGCTTTGCCTTGTCCGATGACGATTGGGAAAAGGTGCTTGAAATATTTAAGGAACAAGCCAAAAAGGGCAAAAAAATAATCGTCCTCGTCGATATTGCTTATATCGACTTTGCCGGCGACACCGACGTAACCCACGCCTTTATGCAAAAATTCGCCGGATTGCCCGCCGATATTTTGCCGCTCTTTGCTTTTTCCATGTCAAAAAGTTACACATTTTACGGTCAGCGAACCGGCGCTCTCGTCGCGCTCAGTTCCGCTAAGGGTGTCATTGACGAGTTTAACGAAATCAGCAAGTTCTCCAGCCGCGCCGCATGGTCCAACATAAACCGTGCCGCCATGACGCTTTTGACGCGTATTCAAAACGATAAGGCTGTTTTCAAAGCGTACAAAAGCGAACGCAACGCCCTTTACGACATGGTGAAGCGTCGCGCCGCCGTTTTTATGAACGAAGCAAAAGAATGTGGGTTAAAGCCGCTTCCTTATACCGGCGGCTTCTTTATCTCCGTGCCGACGGAAAACTCGGCGGCCATCTGTGAGAAACTGCATAACGACTTAATTTTTGCCGTGCCGTTAAAACCCGGCATACGCATTGCCGCGTGTTCCGTCTCCGAGGCAAAAATGCACGGCATGGCCGAGAAAATTTTGCAAGCGATGAAATGAACTTTTCCCTTTATGCAGTATTTCCTTATATTTTGCCCAACAAAAAAGGATGCGAAATTACTTCGCATCCTTTTTTGTTGGGCAACTGCCCGAAGAACACAAAAATTAGCGGCGTTGCCTTATTTAACGCGCTGCACGTCGTCGCCGTAAATCGTCTTAAAATCGTCGCGCATCGAAATGGTCGTCCAGCCGTTTTTGTCAGCTAATTCCTTGCATTTGGCGGCTTTGCTTTCGTTGCCGAGTTCGCGCTCAACATCGTCGCACAACACCATAAATGCCGCACTCTTGTACTTATTGCCGTACACGGCGTAGTTTAGCATACTTGAATCGCCGCTGCTGTTGCCAAAAGCCAACACCGGTTGCTTGCCGATTTCTTGCGCTATGACCGACACCTTGTTCATTTTGAGATTTTTTTCGATTAGTTGTCCGCGTACCAAGTAATCATCTTTGCCGTACACATAATCAAGGCCGTCCTTGCCACCCTGCGCCGCCGCCGTTATTTTCGGATCGGAACCAATGACATTGGCCGGATTTAAGTTCAATACGTCACACGCCAAAATTCTGACCGTGGGACGGTCACTGCCGGAGACAACGTACACGGAAAAATCGTTGGCCGTCAAATATTTTATCACTTCGACCATCGGCAAATAGAACGCTTCGCCCCATTTTAAGTTGCTCAACCCTTCAACGGGCGTCTCCATGAACCGTTTGACATAGGCTTCATATTCAGCCGGCGTCATCCCCGCAAAAACTTTCTCTTGCGCCGTTGCCTCACCGACATCAACTCCCGGCGGGAATTTCCCCGTCGTGCGAATTCCTTCTTCTATGGCTTTGGCATAATCGACCATTTCCGCCGAAGCTGGGTACTCTTTATCGTAAAGGGCGCGATTCAAATACAGCATCCATTCAAAATAATAAGGCGCCGTTTCGCAAACGAAGGTGCCGTCCATATCAAATACGGCCACGCGATCGTCGGCGGGGATAAAATTCTTGCTGTTTTTGTTCGTAACGTCCTTGACAAAGGACACTAATTTATCTTTGGCTACCGAATTCGGCGTCCAGTAATTTAACTTGCCCGATTTGGCGACTTTCATCGCGGCTATCTCACTGCGCGGCGCCGCCTGTGCGCCAATCGCCCCCAACGTCAAAAAGCTCGCCAAAACAAGCGCCGTTAATTTTTTTAACTTCACTGCCAATAATCTCCTTTATGATTGTTCAGTGGTGAATTCTTAAAATTTACTTTTTTGCACGCCATCACAACCGCCGGTTCGGAAAAGTGAAGTAGGTATCGGGGTACGGCTCATCCTTCAACGTAAAATGCCACCATTCCGTGTCGATCGGCTTGAAACCGTGACGGAGCATCGCTTGGCGCAAAATCATGCGATTTTTGAACTGCGTCTCATTTATCCGCCCGTCTCTGGGTTGTTTGTTGCCTTTATATTTGCCGGTATACTCTGCCGTTTCGGGATTGCCGCACCAATCGGGATGGCTTTCGATGCCGAAGTGGTCAAATGTACCGCCCATGTCGACTTCCTTGCCAGTATTCATGTCAAACAAGGTCAAATCGACGGTCGAACCGCGGCTGTGTCCCGATTTCGCGTCGATGTAGCCGTCGGCGAAAAGCCGCGTCTTATCGACTTGCGGATAAAAATAATCCTTCATGCGTTTATCGTCAAGCTTTTCCGCCCACGATACAAAGTTATCCACCGCTTTTTGCGGCCGGTATGCGTCATAAATCTTCAGCCGGTAACCCTGCTTCATCACGTCATCGGAAACTTCTTTGAGCGCGGCGGCCGCTTCCCGCGTCATCAAAACGCACGGTTCCTCATAGCCGGCAATCCGATCACCCACAAAATTGTAGGTGGCATAATAACGGACTTCCATAATAACGTCGGGAACAACTTGCGACAACACCACAAATCCCGTTGCATCATCGGGCGCGGTGCTTTTCGGTGCGGCAACCGCCGTTGCGGTCGGCGCAGCGTCCGCCGTCGGCGCATAAACGGGCAAAGCCAACGCACAAGTGAGCAAGGTGCCGCCGATTATTTGTTTTAATTTTCTTATCATTGAAAGATTCATTCTCCTCTCGCCGAATTTCGGTCATTCCTTTTTGTTACCCTATGCCCCGATGACTGTATGGAGCCGGTCGGGCAAACCAATACGCATAAATGGCAACCGACACATTTTTGCGGCGACAGAACCGGGCGTCGCTTGACGTCCATGTTA
>CAJORE010000212.1 GCA_905236595.1 uncultured Selenomonadaceae bacterium
ACGGCCAACGGCGAATATTGCGCCTGCTTCAAAGTTTCGACCATGCGCGCCCCACGATCAAGCTGGGCTTTCGTCGCTTTGTCAAGATCGGAACCAAACTGGGCAAACGCCGCAAGCTCACGGTATTGCGCCAAATCAAGGCGCATGGTGCCGGCCACCTGTTTCATGGCCTTTATCTGCGCCGAACCGCCGACACGGGAAACGGACAAACCGACGCTGATAGCCGGGCGAATACCGGAATAGAAGGCATCCGTCTCAAGCATTATCTGGCCGTCGGTAATGGAGATAACGTTCGTCGGGATGTAAGCCGAAACGTCGCCCGCCAAAGTCTCGATAATGGGGAGCGCCGTAATCGAACCTGCGCCCAAAGCGTCGGAAAGCTTCGCCGCACGCTCCAATAGCCGCGAATGTAAATAGAAAACATCGCCGGGGTACGCCTCGCGTCCGGGCGGGCGGCGCAACAGCAAGGACATGGCACGATAAGCCGCCGCGTGTTTGGATAAATCATCATAAATGCACAGACAATGGGCGTGCTTTTCGTACATGAAATATTCCGCCATAGCCACGCCGGAATAGGGCGCAAGATACTGCAAAGGTGCGCTGTCCGCCGCCGTCGCCGCCACGACTATCGAATATTCCATGGCACCGGCATCTTCCAAAGTCTTAACCACACGGGCGACGGTGGAAGCTTTTTGGCCGATTGCCACATAAACGCAAATACAGTTTTGCCCCTTTTGGTTCAAAATCGTATCGACGGCAATGGCCGTTTTGCCCGTGCCGCGGTCGCCGATGATAAGTTCGCGCTGTCCGCGCCCGATGGGGACAAGGGCGTCAATGGCCTTTAAGCCCGTCTGCAACGGTTCATGGACGGATTTGCGGTCGGCAATGCCCGGCGCTTTATACTCAACGGGACGTGCCTTATCGGTGTTGATGGGGCCTTTGCCGTCAATGGGACGACCCAAGGCATCGACAACGCGTCCGATCATGGCTTCGCCGACCGGCACCTGCATGATTTTGCCCGTGCGCTTGACGGTGGCGCCTTCTTTTATCTCGATGTCGCCGCCCAAGATAACCGCACCGACGTTGTCTTGCTCCAAGTTCAAGACCAAGCCGTATATGTCGTTGCCAAAATCTAAAAGCTCACCCGCCATGGCTTTGCTCAGCCCGTGGACGTGCGCTATGCCGTCACCGATCTCGATGACCGTCCCCACATCATCGACGTTCATATCGACGTTGTAGTTCTTTATTTGCTCCTTGATTATGGCGGTAATTTCTTCGGGATTCATCTTCATGTTATTGGATTTCACCTCTCATAAGCTCATGCGTCATGGCGGCGAGCCGCCCTTTGACGCTGCCGTCGATGCGCCGATCGCCGATTTTTACCGTCACGCCGCCGATAAGGCTCTTGTCCTCGTGAAGACGCAAACGGATTTTCTTTCCCGTCACTTCGGCCAGCTTCATGCGCAACTCTTTCTGCCGTGCGTCGCTCATGCCCATTGCCGTCGTCACGTCGGCGATAACAATGCCCTGCGCCTTATATGCCAATGCGCGAAACTCTTCTTCGATGGCATCCAAAAGCGCGATGCGCCGTTTATCGACGAGCAACATCAGGAAATTGTAAACAATATCGGACAAGTCGCCCTTAAAGGCTTTTTTGACAAGGGCTTTTTTTGCCGTCGGTTCAATCCTGGGGTCGGCAAAATACTCCCGCACTCCCGGCACGCCGAAAAGTTCCCGTTTTACTTTCTCAAGCTCCCGCCCGTAAGCGTCAAGCTTCTTTTCTTCCCGGGCAATTTCAAAAATTGCCGCCGCGTATTTATGCGCCAGCTGCAAATTTAACATGAAATATCACCCAACTTTTCCTTGCCCAACCGATTTATGAAATCGCTGATTAAGGCGTCATTGTCCTTGGCGGTGATATTCTTGCCGATAATCTTGCCCGCCGCCGCCATGGAAAGGGTCACCATATCCGCCTTCAATTTCTCGACGGCCTGGGTCTTTTCCCGCTCTATTTCAAGGGCGGCATTCTTCTTCATCTGTTCGATTTCGCGTTTGGTGTCGGCCTTTAGCTTGGCGCTTTCGTCCCGTGCGGCCACTTCGGCACGGTCCATAATCTCCTGAGCCTTCACCTGTGCGTTTTTAAGTTCGCTTTGATACTTGGCAAGGGTTGCCGCCGCCGCTTTTTTATCTTCGTCCGCTTTTTCGATGTCGGATGCGATCTTTTTGGAGCGCGCTTCAAGCATTCCGACCACGGGCTTATAAGCAAGCCAACGCAAAATCACGACCAAGATTACAAAGTTTAGGATCTGGGTGGCAAGCGTCGCGTTTATCTCTATCAAACTCTATTCCCCTCCTTTGCCGATATTTCCGAAAACGGCAAACATTACTGGACGAAAGGATTGTTGAAGAGCATGATGAGCGCCATAACGGTGGCGATAATCGCCATGGACTCGATCAAACCGACGGAAATGAGCGTGTTTACGAACAAGGTGTTCTTGGCTTCGGGCTGACGGGTAATGCCGTCAATGAATTTGCTGGTGACAAGGCCGTCGCCGACACCGGCGCCGATGGCCGCCAAACCCATGGTGATACCTACGCCGACCATAGCCGCTGCCGCGATAATTGCATTTTCCATGATAAATTCCTCCGCTTTCTTTTGTGAGAATTCTTTTGTCGAAACTTCCTTTGCGAAAATTTCCGAGCCGAAAGGCTCAACTTAAACAGGGGCAAAACCTACTCGTGCTCGTCCTCTTTGACTGCGTTTGCCAAATATGCGGTACTGAGCATGGTAAAAACCACCGACTGCACGAAACCGACGAAGATACTAAACATCAGCCAGAATACGGAC
>CAJORE010000213.1 GCA_905236595.1 uncultured Selenomonadaceae bacterium
CCCTGCATAAATCCATGCGCAACTCCGACCCCGATGCAGCCGTGTATTGGTTGGCGCGAATGTTGGAAGCGGGGGAAGATCCGCTGTACGTTGCGCGGCGCGTTTTACGCTTTGCCGCCGAAGACGTGGGGCTGGCCGATCCGCACGCGTTGCCGTTGGCGACGGCGGCATACCAAGCCTGTCATTATATCGGTATGCCGGAATGTAACGTTCACTTGGCCGAAGCAGTCATTTACCTTGCGCTTGCGCCGAAATCAAATGCCGCCGACGTGGCGTATTTGTCGGCAAAAAAAGATGCCGTCGAACAACTTGCCGAACCCGTCCCTTTAGTCATACGAAACGGCGTAACAAAACTTATGCGCGAATTAAACTATGGCAAAGGCTATCAATACGCCCACGACGCCAAAGACAAATTGACCGATATGCAATGCCTGCCCGATTCGTTGACAGATAGGGAATATTATCGTCCGACTAATGAAGGCGAAGAAAAATTCTTCCGTGAACGTTTAGCCAAGATAAAAGCGTGGAAAGCGCGGCACAAACACTGATACCTTTACGCCTCCCCCAAAAACACACCCCCATGCCGAACCGGAAATCTTCGTCGGCATGGGGGTGTATCATTTTCCGCTTAACGTAAACACGGCAATTTCCGGCGGGCAACCGATGCGTAGCGGAAACCAACTGCCGTTGCCGCTGTGCACATACCCGATGGAACCGCCTACGCGAACAATGCCCCGCGTATATTTGAAAAAGGGAAACAACGGATAGCCAAATATTCCAAACTGACTGCCATGGGTATGCCCCGTCAATGTCAACAGCACATTGTGTTCGGCGGCATTGTCAATAAATTCCGGATGATGCGCCAAAAGAACCGTCACGGCATCTTGCGGAAGATCGTCCATAGCTTTGGCGGCATATTCGTCTTTAAGCTCGGCAAACCTATCCCGCCGCATCGGATAATCGACCCCGGCAATAACCAACCGTCCGCGCACGCTCATCCATTCATTCTCCAACAACTTAACCGGCGTATTGCCGATGTAGCGGCGCGTCGCCACTATATTGCGATAATATTCATGGTTCCCCCAGCAGAAAAATATACCGTCGGCAAATTGTGCGCTGTACTCGCCCAAAAGTTTTGCGGCGGCTTCGTTTTGTCTTTCATCGTCAAACAAGTCGCCGGTTATGACCAACGCCTCCGGTTTTAAGGCGACGGTTCGGTCAAGCAAATCGCGCAAATCATCGAGCGAAAAAAACAATCCCAAATGAATATCCGACAGCTGGGCGATTTTATAGGGTGCAAATTCTCCGGGGACATCCACAAAGAACCGGCGCACCACAACGTTTTTTCGTTCAAACGCGCTTCCGTAAACGGACATGATAAGCGCCGTCAACGGATAAAGAACACCGTGCTTTATCATGGCGCGCTTTCCCGGATCGAAAGGCACGGCGTAAAAATAGCGGCAAAATTTTTGCCACGCAACCGCAACGCCGACAAACACGCAAAAAAGTATCTCGGCGACCACAAACACGGCAGCGACGGTAACCGCATTCGCCCAAACCGGCGAAGTATCATCCGGGTTGGCATGAACTTTGAAATTCACATAAAAAAAAGCCGCCACCGCCAATACGTTCATTGCCGCCGTCGTAATTTTGGCGGCGGCCAATGCCGACGACGGCAACACCAGCGCCATACATTGCCATAAGGACAAAATCACCAATCCCGTAACGGCGACAAGCACCGACAAAAAAAACATACCACCACCAACTTTTTACGAAACGGCACCTCATCGACGAACGCGTCTTTACGATTAACACAACAATGAATTCCGGCCGGTTTTGGTTTTCCCCCATCTTCTGCGGTGGGAAACCGAAACGCAAAACGTTATGCGTTACCACATCAATGCGCCCAAGAAGAATGTGCCAAAAACGGATCCGGCTTTATGACATCGCTGACGGCAATTTGTTTTATCAGACCGTCGGCGCCGATAAGACCGATTCGCGCCCGATGATAAGCGTGCATCGTCTCGCTGTCCATTATCAGGATTCCTTCCGGCGTTATAAGTTCCACATCCTTAAGGGCGTCCTTGACCCGTTCATTCTCAAACCCGCGGGCGCGTTCCACGGCGTTTTTCCACATATAGACAGCATTGTAACCGGAATTTATCGCGTCGCCGACTTTGCGTTTTTCGCCGTAAGCCTTGCGATAGGCCGCCAAAAACGCCGCATTTTTTTCCCCGGCCACCGATTGAAAATATCCTTGGCAAACAAAATGCCCCGCCGCATTGTTCGCACCTACGGCAACTATTTCCGGCTCGGATATGCTAAATGACATAATCGGCAACTTGTCGGCGGTAAGTCCCGCGTGGCGAAAGGCCGCAAAGAAAGCGGCGTTGGCATTGCCGTTTAACGTGTTTATTATCACGTCCGGCTTGGCGGCCTTTATTCTTTCTATCGTGTCGGCAAAACCGCCGTGACTCATCGGCACATACTCTTCGCCCACACAAACACCACCGACGGCGTTGAGTTGCTTTTTTACGATTTTGCCCACCGTATGCGGAAAAATGTAATCGTTGCCCAATATATACATACGCCGCTTGTTCATGCCAATCAAGTAATCAATCGCCGGCAAGACCTGTTGGTTTGGCACGAGTCCCAAACAGACAATGTTATCGGCCTGTTCCATACCTTCATATTGCAAAGGATACCAAAGCAACGTCGTTCCGAAACGTTCCAAGACTTCGTTTACGGCCTTACGCGAAGAAGAGGTCCAGCAACCGAAAATAGCCGCCACTTTTTGCTCCTCGATAAGCTTCGCGGCGCCCTTGGCAAAAGTTTCATCGTCGGAGGCGCCGTCAAACTCCACAATCTCTATTTGCTTGCCCAACACGCCGCCTTTGGCGTTAATTTCATTCACGGCAAGCCTCTCCGCATCACGAACGGGCATTTCGCTGCCTGCCATGACACCGGTGTGCGAATGAAGCAAGCCGATTTTGATTTTATCGTAACTTGTAACCGACGTTGACTCAGCGCTCAATCCGGCAAAATCACAACCGCCCGCCAATGACAATGCAAAGCAAACAAGCGCAAGCAACCCTAATCTCACCGAAAACTTTCCCACTACACACTATCCCCTTGCACCGATAACCGTCTGTCCATTGCGTTTAACAATCTCTTCACCGGCAAAACTCTGACAAGGAGCAGACAAATTATCGTTTCACCGACAATGTAAATCGCGTTAAACGTCAGCGACCACATGACAACACTCGTTCCTTCCGGCGCGTATGCCCCGAAAAAAATTACGCCCGATAAAAAATGGCAAACGAACCGGCCAAAAAATGCGGCAATCACGCCAAAATAAAAATTATCCTTGGGCGAAAGAGCGGCCAACCCCATCGCCATAAACGGCAACGGATAATCAAAAAGCACCTGCACGGGGTGCAAGATGAAAGGATCTTGCAGTATACTTATGATGCCGAACAAAAAGCCCGCAAACATACCGACGTTTATTCCGTAACGCCACGCGATAAGCATCAGCGGCAACATACCGCCGGGCGTAACGCTCCCCCCTTGAGGCATATGAAAAAGCCGCAGTTGATTCAAAACCACGGCCACCGCCAGCAAAATCGCGATGTTTGTCATCATGCCGAAGGTCCAGCGTATTTTTTTCACGCGGACAGAAAACAAAATCAGCATTAACACGGCCAGCAACGCCAACATCACCGTCGGATCCGCCCCAATTACGGCAAGCGAATTTTTTGTCGCGGAAAAAAAATCGTTCATGGTAATTCCCCTTGTAAATTGTCGGCGCCCTTTATTGGGCAAAACCGCGAAAAGTCAAGGAAACGCTGCATAAATGAGTTCGTGCCATTGCCGAGGGATTTTTTCGGCAGACAAGGAATGACGACGAAGCGTAGTGGTGCTAC
>CAJORE010000214.1 GCA_905236595.1 uncultured Selenomonadaceae bacterium
AGTGGTGCTACGCTGAGGAGGAATGACGCAGTATGCCGGAAAAAGACCCGGCAAGGGTGCGGACGAATTATGCAGTATTTCCTTAGAGATGCCCGCAAAATTATTTTGCCGCCTGCCGCGATTTTGTTGCGGCAGACGGCGGTACATAAACGATTATCGGCAGACGATTCGCTGTTATACTCGCTGTGCTTTCATTTCCTTTTTGCGAATGTACATGGCTTTGTCGGCACGTCTAAAGACATTTTCCACCGATGAATCAAGATTCGGATTATAGAGAGCGATGCCGATTGATGCCGAGACTTTTTCCCACGGCGACAGGTCGGGGTTTGCTTCTAACGCCTTTAAGCGGGCGTTAAACTCCTCTTTGAGTACGGAAAATTTATCGTAATCGTGATTTTCCAAAATTACGACAAACTCGTCGCCGCCGATGCGGAATACCGGCGAGTGGGCAAAGACGTCGCAGACTATGGCGCACAGTTTTTTGATGGCGATGTTGCCTTGTTCGTGGCCGAAAGTGTCGTTTATTCGCTTTAAGAAGTTTAAGTCAATCATGGCGATGCCAAACTCGGTTTGTTTATTGGGATCGCTGATGTCCCATTCCAAGCGGCGAATCTCGCTGTCATAGGCGTTTTTGTTGCGTACGCCCGTCAAAGCGTCGCGATTGGCAAGCTTGTGCATGGCGTTGGCGTGTTCGCGCGCTACGCCAAGTTCCTTGGCCGTATTCACAAGACTCGTCATGTAGGATTCAAGCTCCAAAATCATGGCGGCAATCTGCATGGATAGGGCGGAAATTTCGTCATGGCCGATGACGTTTTGTTCGATTACGCCGGCGATGGACGGATCCTTAACCGCCGAATAAGCACGGATGTTTGCTTGCAACTGGGTGAGTTTTCGGATGTAGCGGTGATGAATGACATATAACAACGTCGCCAACGAAGCGAAAATAACAATGGCAAGAGCACTCACCTGTCGCAAAGTGTGGTTCATAACATTGGCATCGACGTCGGCGATTTCAACATCGACGGAGATTACGCCCATTTTGCGCCCGTTGATTATAAGGGGTATGTAGTAGGCGTAGGTTTTGCCGTAGACGTTGTCGTAATTGTCGTGTCCCTTGGGCTTTAGCCCGCTGTGCCAAGCTTCCCACATTATGCGGTGCTCGTTGAACGGCTCCAAAATATCATCACACAATTTGAGGTATTTTTCGCCTTGGGGACCGTTGTTTTCGCGTATGGCGTCAATCACATAATACATGTGCAAGTCTTCGCCGGTCGGCACGACGTAGTAGGTGTATTTCAGGCCGAAAGCGTCACGGGCGTCATCGAATACCGAAAGCCAGTATTCAAATTTATACGTTGCGAAGGCGAGTTTCACTTCGTCGCTTAGTTCGTCGAATTGCACGTCATACCCCAATATTTTATCGGGGTACTCGTTTTGAAGCATTTGTTCGTATTTGCGACGCGCCGGTTGCCAATTCCCGTCAAAATCAATGGGGACATATATGCGCTCGTGGTTGGCGATAAAAAAATCTTGAAAATTTATAAAATCCTGCCCTTCAGCTTTCATCAAATCTTCAAGATAATTTTCGACGTGTTTGACGTTTTCTTCGCATTGGTGTTCGTAGGCGTTCATGTGTGTGTAATAAATGGAGATGCCGCACATTAAAAGCGTCATTAACGCAAACAACGCGAAGATGACGGAGAAACGAAACAGTAAGCTGTCGGTTTTTTTTTCCATATGCAACCTTTCGTGTAAGGGCATAACCAAAACTTTTTATGCGTTGCCGACAGCCGCACCGAAGGCGCAACGGACGGCAACGCATAAAAATTATCCTTAGCCGCCCCCAAAAAGACGGAGTCAACCGTTGGTGCCGGTCAATTCGATATTGATGAGATTGTTCATTTCAACGGCATATTCCAACGGCAGTTCCTTGGCTATCGGCTCGACAAAGCCGCGCACGATCATGGCGCGGGCTTCGTCCTCGCTTATGCCGCGGGTCGTCAGATAAAAAACGGCTTCTTCGCTTATGCGCCCCACCTTGGCCTCGTGTCCGATGTCGGCGTCGGCGCCTTCAATATCCATTACGGGCAACGTATCGCTTCGCGAATCATTGTCAAGCATTAAAGATTCGCAGTTGACGGAGCATTTGGCAAAGGGCGCCTTTTTGGTGACCTTCACCGCGCTGCGGTATGTGGCGGCGCCGCCTGCTTTTGATATTGTCCGGGTGTTGATGACGGCTTGCGTGTGCGGTGCGGCGTGGATAATTGTCGCGCCCGTGTCCAAGTTTTGCCCTTTGCCGGCAAAGGTTACGCCCGTAAATTCGGCGCGGGCGTTTTCGCCGATGAGGACGCTGGCCGGATAGAGCATGGAAACGTGCGAACCGAAGGAGCCGGACACCCATTCGATGATGCCGTCTTTCTCCACCAAGGCGCGTTTGGTGTTCAAATTCATCATGTTGCGCGACCAGTTTTCGATGGTGGAATACCTAAGTCGCGCCCCTTCCTTGACAAACAGTTCGACGCATCCGGCGTGCAGGTTGGTCACGTTGTATTTGGGGGCGCTGCACCCTTCGATGAAGTGGAGACTGGCCCCTTTTTCGACGATGATGAGCGTGTGCTCGAATTGCCCGGCTCCGGCGGCGTTGAGGCGGAAATACGATTGCAAAGGTATGTCGACTTTGACGCCCGCCGGGACGTAGACGAAGGAGCCGCCCGACCATACCGCGCCGTGTAGCGCGGCAAATTTGTGATCCTTCGGGGGAACCAAGGTCATGAAATATTCTTTGACAATGGCTTCGTGCTCGGTCAGCGCCGATTCCATGTCCGTATAGACGACCCCTTGCTTTACCAGATCCTCTTGGATATTGTGGTAGACGACTTCCGAATCATATTGGGCGCCGACCCCGGCCAAAGATTTTTTTTCCGCTTCGGGAATTCCCAACCGCTCAAAGGTGTCTTTGATGTCGGCGGGCACTTCTTGCCAACTGCCGACCATTTTGGCGTCGGGCTTGACGTAGGTTATTATATCGTCCATGTTAAGCGCCGATATGTCCGGCCCCCATTGGGGCAAGCCGAGGCGATTGTAGGTGGCCAAGGATTGCAAACGAAATTCGCGCATCCACGGCGGATCATTTTTGCGGGCGGATATATCGCGGACGATTTCTTCCGTAAGGCCGCTGTCGCTTTTGTAGACGGAGGTGTCTTTGTTTTTTATGTCGTAAAGGGTGCGTTCGATGTCTTCAATGAATGTTTTGGTATAGGTTTTGTCGGTCTTTTCCATCGCTAAACATTATCTCCCGTATTGGTCGCCGTCAAGGTGCGAAAAGCCGCCGGTTTCGATTTTGTCGATAAGTGCGGCGTCGCCTTCTTCGACGATGCGTCCGTCTTTTAGAACGTGAACTTTATCGACGTTAAGACTTTCCAAAATTTTCGCGTTATGGGTAATTATCAAAACGGAATTTTCCGCCGTGTGGAACTTGGCGACGCCGCGTCCGACGATTTGCACGGCGTCAACGTCCAATCCCGAATCCGTTTCGTCAAGCATGGCAAGCTTGGGATTCAGCGCCAAAAGTTGCAAAATTTCGTTCTTTTTCTTTTCGCCGCCCGAAAACCCCACGTTAAGTTCGCGGCCGGCGTATTCTTCGTTTATCGAAAGCTCCGCCATAAGTTTGCGCAACTCTTTGCGGAAAGGGATTAGGCGCACCCTTTGTCCCGTGAGAGCGGCCTTTGCCGTGCGGAGCATATTTTCAACGGTGACGCCGGGGATTTCCTCGGGATTTTGAAAGGACAGAAACAGTCCTTTGCGCGCCCGTTCAAATGGTTTAAGCGCGGTGATGTCTTCGCCGTCAAAAGCTATGCTCCCGTCGGTGATTTTGTAGGCGGGATGCCCCATTATAACATTCATCAACGTCGATTTCCCGGAGCCGTTCGGACCCAAGATAACATGGACTTCGCCGCGATTGACGGTCAAATTTATGCCGCGCAGGATTTCTTTGTCCTCGCTTGCGGCAGATAAATTTTCTATATTTAAGAGTGCTTCACTCATTGTGTTCTGCTCCTTATTATATCTTTTAACGCCGACAATTTTATTGCCTTTGGCGGTTATTGTCAAGGAAACGATGCATAAATGAGTTCGTGCCATTGCCGAGGGAATTTTTCGGCAGACAAGGAATGACGACGAAGCGTAGTGGTGCTACGCTGAGGAGG
>CAJORE010000215.1 GCA_905236595.1 uncultured Selenomonadaceae bacterium
GCAATCAAACTTGCAAAAAAATGAAGATGCCATTGATTAAACGGTACGAATTCTCGAAAAAGTTTCTTGACAGCAAATATTCCGAATTGTATAATAACTCGGTAGCGTTGTGCTGTATGTGCTGACGCCGAAGCAAGACTGCGTGGCTTATGGTTGGTACGGAGGGCGAATTATCGCCAAAAATATATTAGGGGGTACAGATATGTTTGGGATTATCGTTGGTACGCACGGTAGGTTTGCCGAGGAATTGGTGAAGAGCTGTGAAATGATTTGCGGCGAACAGAAGAACGTCCGCGCCGTGACCCTCGTTCCGGGTGAAGGCCCCGACGATGTTGTCCGGAAATACGAAACCGCGATTAAAGAACTTGATTGTGACGGCGGAGTTTTGTTTTTGAATGACTTGTTCGGCGGCAGTCCGTACAACGCGGCTTGCCGTTTGGTTATCAACAATGAAGCGTATGGTATCGTCACCGGTGTCAACTTGCCCATGCTTATCGAAATGACGAGTGCCCAGCTTGCCGACGACGGTTCGGATTCGATTACGACGCTTATGGAGCGCGCTGTTGAAGCCGGTAAAAACGGCACGCAGACTTTCCATAAGTCTACGGTAGGAACCGACGACGAAGACGACTTGTAATAAAGCACAAACTCCAAGCGGGAGGACATTGTATGATAAAAAAAGCGATTGCCGTCATGACAAGCGGCGGTGACAGCCCCGGCATGAATGCCGCTGCCCGCGCCGTAGTTCGCACGGCTCTTTATGAAGGCGTCGAGGTTTGGGGCATCCATAACGGTTACCGCGGCATGATTAAAGATGACATGGAAAAGCTTACCCGTTTTTCCGTCAGCGATATGATTCAGCGCGGCGGCACTTTTTTGGGAACGGCCAGAAGCAGCGAGTTTAAGACTCCCGAAGGGCGAAAAAAAGCGTTTGATAATTTGCGCAGTCACGGCATTGAGGGTCTTGTTATCATCGGCGGCGACGGTTCTTTGACGGGCGGATCCATGCTGAGCAAAGAATTCGGGTTGCCGATAGTGGGCTTGCCGGGGACGATTGACAACGACGTTTGGGGGACGGACTACACCATTGGTGCCGATACTGCCGCCAATACAATCGTTGACGCCTTGAATAAGTTGCGCGATACTGCTTCGGCACACAGGCGCATAATGATCGTTGAGGTAATGGGACATAAATCCGGCTGGTTGGCCATGATGACGGGTATCGCCGGCGGTGCGGAGTATATTCTCGTGCCGGAGGTGAAGTACGACCTTGACAGTATGTGCCACGAATTGGTGGAGATGTACGAAAAAGGTAAACGGTACAGCATAATCGTGGTCGCCGAAGGCGCTTGTTCCGCCATCGGACTTGGCAAAGTTGTCGAACAACAAACGAATATAGATACCCGCGTATCGGTGTTGGGTTACATTCAACGCGGCGGTTCGCCGACGGTTGAAGATCGCATGAAGGCGTCAATGTTGGGGGAAAAGGCGGCGTTGGCAATCATTTCCGGAATATCCAATGTTGTTTTCGGTTTTGATATGGGTAAGGTCGTCAGCATCAATTTGTTTGATGCCGTAAACAACAAGAAAACACTTGACCCCGAGTTGGTGCGTTTGGCTCGTGTGTTGGCATAAGATTATTTGAAAATTTCCGCTGAGGTCGTCTCTCGTTTTGAGAGACGGCTTTTTTGTATTGGGGAATGTCCACCGTCAAAATTTACGCAATACACAAACCTTCTTGACAGTCGCGTGTTGTAATTTTATACTGTAGCGGGATGGGCAGATGCCGATTTCATTTACTGTGTAAACAAGCCCGGTATAGGGAGGAATTTCAATGAATATTACCGACTTTTTGCGCCGCCACGGTAAAGTTATAAACAACGTTGGCGTGGTCTTGGTCGTGTTGCTTGCCGTTTACGTCAAAATGAACGACGAAAGCGGCAAGGTTCTTTTCAGCATAAATGATGTGTACATAATCGTCGGTTTCTTTTTGGCATTTGGTTTCTTGATTATGTTAAAAAAGCATCGCAAAGAATAGTTTAAGGTGAAAAAAAATGGCGGCTGATTTGGCAGCGGTATTGACCGGCGGGCAAGGAGCATCGGAAAGTTCCCTGCGCCGTGTTTTGGCGAACACCATAACTACCATCGAAGAAAACAAAGGGCAGATTTTTGACATTTATGAAGCAACGCGCATTTCTTTGCAAGAAACCGAAACACAGC
The DNA here is from genome assembly GCA_905236595.1 of uncultured Selenomonadaceae bacterium. Lineage (GTDB taxonomy): Bacteria > Bacillota > Negativicutes > Selenomonadales > Selenomonadaceae > CAJORE01. The sequence continues at coordinate 2,221 of CAJORE010000215.1, forward strand.
TTGATGATGTTGAAAAAAATGCCCGCACTTCCGCATTGCGCGTCGGCGAATTGGAGCTTGAAGAACAGGCGCGCAAACAACATTTGGCACATGTCTCCGGCAACTTCGCCGAAAATTCCGAGGACGAAATACGCCAAAGTTATGAAGCCGTAGCGAATGTTCAAGTGGACTTGGCGCTTGAAAAGGATAACGAAAAACGATTGCGTGAGCAACGCGACAAACTTTTGATTCGACGCAATTCTTTGCAAGGTATGCTAAAGCAGGCCGAGCATTTGGCGTTTGCCGTGGGAGCGGTTTTATCCTATTTGTCGAGTGAAATCGGCGGCGTTGTATGGCAGATTGAACAAACGCAAAAGGAAAAGTTCGTCGGCGCACGCATAATTAAAGCGCAAGAAGAGGAACGTTATCGCATATCGCGCGAAATTCACGATACGGCGGCGCAAGAAATGGCGAATTTAATCTTCCAAACTTCCGTTTGCGAAAAGCTTGTTGATTTTGATCCCGAAGGTGCCAAACAAGGCATCCAAGAGTTGCGGCAACAAATTAAGGCCACCTTGGCGGGACTGCGGCAAGTGGTTTTTGATATGCGTCCCATGTCATTGGACGATTTGGGGCTTGTCGCCGCGCTGAAAGAATTGTGCCGCAAACTGGCCGATAAGGGTATCTTGGAAGTGTCCTTCGGCGTTGAAGGAAATGTTTGGGAATTGCCCAAGTCGGTCGAAGTTGCGCTGTTTCGCATTGTGCAAGAGGCACTCAATAACGTGGCGCGTCATGCCAGCGTAAAGAAAGCGCGGTTAAGGTTGCTTTATACCGGCGAGGCGCTTTCAGTTTTAACGGAAGACGAAGGAATCGGCTTTGACGAGGCCGAAGTCGAAAAAGGCGACGCCGAAAACAGGCTGGGGTTATTGTCTATGAAAGAACGCGGACGGATTATCGGTGCGCAAGTGACGATAACTTCTGCCAAAAACAAGGGGACAAAAGTCCACGTTCGCGTAAAAAATATATAATATATTGATTTTGGAGGCTAATGTATGAGTGCACCTTTGGCAGAAGCTACCGTTCAGTATGCCAAGAAGAAGATTACTCCGTTTCATACGCCCGGACACAAACAAGGGAAAGGCGC
>CAJORE010000216.1 GCA_905236595.1 uncultured Selenomonadaceae bacterium
CCGGTGTCCATTGAATCAAACAACCAACCAAGCCCCGTAACTGCCAACAATTTGTGATGAAATGAGCCGACGGGCAATTCTTCCAATCGATCTAAAATCATAGTCGCAACATCAACCTTTGTCAGAAAAAAGGGCAACCACGTTACTCGCTTTTTTGTTCCATCGTTGCCATGGACACAACTTTGTCATCTTCTTCGGTACGCATGATTTTTACGCCTTGCGTATTACGACCCTGCACCGATATTTCGCTGACGTTTGTGCGAATTACGATGCCGCCTTCGGTTATGAGCATAAGCTCGTGCTCCGGCGTAACCACTTTAAGGCCGATGACTTCGCCGGTCTTATCCGTAACTTTTAAGTCAATGACGCCTTTGCCGCCGCGTGTTTGGGAACGGTACTCGGCCGTCGGCGTACGTTTGCCGTAGCCGTTGGTCGTAACCGTCAAAACATCACGGTTTTTGTGCAAATTGGCCATGCCGACGACAGCGTCGCCGTCTTTCAGAGTGATACCCTTTACGCCGCGTGCCGTTCGCCCCATAGCGCGGACGTCATCTTCGGAGAAAGAGATGGACATACCGAACTTCGTCCCTAAAATAACATGACGTTCGCCGTCGGTAAATTTCACGCCGATTAGTTCATCGTCTTCGTCAAGGGTTATGGCGATAAGCCCGCTCTTTCGTTGCGAGGCAAATTCGCTGAGACCGGTTTTTTTGACGATGCCTTTTTTGGTCGCCATAAACAGGTAACGGGTCGGATCGAATTCCCTGACGGGAATGACGGCGGTAATCATCTCGTCTTTATCAAGTTGCAAAAGATTGATAATTGCCGTGCCTTTGGCGGTTCGTCCCGCTTCGGCAATTTCATAAGCCTTAAGGTAAAATACGCGCCCGCGGCTGGTGAAGAACAAAATGGTATGATGTGTCGTGGTAATGAGGATATTTTCCACAAAATCCGTTTCTTTCGTACCCATCCCGGTTACGCCGCGTCCGCCGCGTTTTTGGCTTCGATAAGCCGTCAAAGGCATACGCTTGATGTAGTTGTTATGCGTGAGAGTAACGACAACATCTTCGTCGGCAATTAAGTCCTCCACCGCGAGTTCCGAAGTGTCCACGGTTATTTTTGTGCGGCGTTCGTCGCCGTATTTCTCTTTGACGTCGGTTAATTCGGTTTTGATTATGTCCAAGATACGTTGCTCGTCGCTTAAAATTGCCTTATAGTTTTCGATGGACTTCAATGTTTCTTGGTGTTCTTCGGTGATTTTCTCGCGTTCAAGTCCCGTCAGGCGTTGCAAGCGCAGTTCTAAGATAGCCTGGGCTTGTTTTTCGGACAGGGCAAACGAACCTATCAGCGCTTCCTTGGCGATGTCCGCCGTGCGACTTTCGCGGATGGTGGTTATGACAGCATCCAAGTGATCGAGGGCGATGTTCAATCCTTCCAAGATATGGGCGCGGGCTTCGGCTTTGTTTAATTCGTAACGTGTGCGCCGGGTAATGACGTCTTCTTGGTGCTTGATGTAATAGTGAAGGACTTCTTTGAGGTTCAGTATCTGGGGGCGACCGTCCACCAAAGCGAGCATGATTACGCCGAAACTGTCTTGCAACTGTGTGTGCTTGTACAGTTGGTTCAACATGACGTTGGGATTTACGTCGCGCCTAAGTTCGATGACTATGCTCATGCCGTTGCGGTCGGATTCGTCCCGCAATTCGGTTATGCCTTCTATGGTTTTGTCGTGAACCAAGTCGGCTATTTTTTCAATCAGCCGTGCTTTGTTGACTTGATAAGGTAATTCGGTAACGACAATGCGGTTTTTCCCGTTCGTCATTTCCTCAATGTGGGCTTTGGCACGCATTTTGACGACGCCGCGCCCGGTCATGTAAGCATCTTTGATGCCCTGCGTCCCCAAGATAAGCCCCGCCGTCGGAAAGTCGGGACCTTTTATTGTTTGCATGAGCTCTTCGACGGTTGCGTCAGGTCGGTCAATGAGCAACAATGTTCCGTCGATTACTTCGCGCATATTGTGCGGCGGAATGTTTGTGGCCATTCCGACGGCGATGCCGGCCGTACCGTTCACCAAAAGCTGGGGAAATTTTGCCGGCAAAACCTGCGGCTCTTTCAGTGATTCGTCATAGTTGGGGATAAATTCGACGGTATCTTTTTCTATGTCGGCAAGCATTAGTTCGGCAATGCGGCTCATACGCACTTCGGTATAACGCATGGCCGCGGGCGGATCGCCGTCGACGGAACCGAAGTTGCCGTGTCCGTCAGCCAAGATATAGCGCATGGAAAAATCCTGCGCCATACGAACAATGGCGTCGTAAACGGAACTGTCGCCGTGCGGATGATATTTACCCAAGACTTCACCGACGATACGCGCCGATTTTTTGTAGGGTTTGTTGGAATTCATGCCGGCTTCTTGCATGGCGTAAAGAATGCGCCGATGAACCGGCTTTAGGCCGTCGCGGACGTCGGGTAAAGCGCGAGATACGATTACACTCATGGCGTAGTCAATATACGAATTTCGCATCTCGTTCTCTAAATTCACCGGCACGATTTTACCTTCCGGCATACGCTCGTCCGTTGCCGTTGCTCCTTGCCCGTTATCGGTACCGGTTAATTCGTTATCATTGTCGTTATCGTTAGCAGTCATTATGTCACCTTTTTTTCATAAATTATACAGAAATTATGTAGGAACCGTTCATCAATCACGTTTGATAAAATCGGCGATAGACGGTTTTTTTGTCGGACTTTCGCCGCGGCTGGCCGCTATTGCTTCCGATAAACCGGGAATGTTGGGCAACGGTTTTGCGCTTTTGTTTGACCAACGCGCAAAACCGGTCGGGGGTGTATCGGATTTTTTCGGCGCCGGAATGGCGGCAATCGACGATGCCAAATCTTTTTGTTCGGTTGCGGTTTTTTCGTTATCGGTTATGGATTGGTGGCTGTCTGCCGACGGTGCCTCCGACAGGTCGTTTGCTTGTTTGGCGGCAACGGATGTGTCGATAACCGAGACTGACGGTTCTTTGTTGTCGGAATTGTTTATGGAAATGGAAGCGGTTGCATCGTCGGCGATTGTCGATACGCGGTTGTTGATAATACCGCTTTTGGCGACAAAAGACGAGAACGGATTAACAACACTCGCCGCAACAGGCGCAGTTGTCGGCGGTGTTTCGGCCTTCGGGGAGGCAACGGTTTTCACGTTGTCGGATGGTTTATCGTTGACATCGACAACGGGGGCGACAGATGTCTTTTGGGCTACTTTTTCGGCAAACGTCGGGCGGTCGATGGGTTCTAAGATAACTTCCAAGGCATCGCCGTTTTTCACCGGATCGGTAAATTCGGCAGGTTTTTTGTTGACGAGTAGGGTAAATTTCATGCGACTGGTTGCCGCAGGCGGATGAAAATTCACGGCAAGCAGGGCATCGCTGACCGTAGTCACCGCCCGCAGTGATTTCTTAAAGCGGATGTCGGCGCCCTCTTCCAAAATAGTACCCGGCGATGCGTTGCGACCGTTCATGTTCAGTTCGACGCCGGCGCTGGGGACGCGACATTCCTTTTCGTTGTAAGTTATATTGACGAAGGCATCAATGTCGCGGATGTTGAGGATCTTGCCCAAGCTGGGAGTGTCGTTGGCGGTGTATTCGACGCGATCGCCTTCGTTTATCGGTTCGGCGACGTCGGCGTGTTCGTCGTTGACGGTTATCTCCGGCGAACATGAATATTGCGTGGGGACGTTATTCAAGGTGTAATGGATTTTTTTGCCAAGGGGCGGTAAGCCCAATGAGCGGAGCGCTTCGCCCAAAGATTTCGGTTCTTTGGTTTCAACGGTATCGCCGTCTTTTAGGGTTATGTTTTCGTCGATTTCTTTGCCATTGACGAAAATCCGCTTGTTTAGGCGCTTTTCTTCGCCGTTTAGGTAGATGTATGCGCCTTTTTGTTCGCCGATGACCTCAAGAAGTTTAACCGTCGGCGTTTGGCCGTTCTTGCCGGGGATTATTTTTACGCGGCTGTCATTTTTAACCGGTGTATCAAGTTGCGCCGGTTCTCCGTCCAATGTGATTTCGGCCAGCGTACCCATCGTGCCGGGGAAAAATTTTTTTGCGCCGTTTACGGTTATCATAACGCCAAGTCCGGGATGCCCATTAAACTTGCGTAAACGAATTCCGGCGTTTAACAGCGCGTCGCTCACCGTAAGTTCGCGGAAATTGAACAGACTGTGCTCTTCGTCGTTGACGTACACCGTAAGGAAATGCAAAGTATTGATGCCGGCAATTTTCAAAATGCCTAGTGGCGTAACCGCATCGGAAGATTGCAAAACGGTCGGGATTTGCGAAACGCCGACAACTTCTTGCGGGCGGCGCACGGCCACACGGTTCTCCGGCATGGCCAAGGCTTCGGCGACGAATTTGTCAAGCTTTGGTGTCATGGCGCCGCCGCCGACAAGCATCACTGCCTGCGGAGTTTCCCCGTTGAGCTCCGTAACTTGTTTGGCGATGGCTTGGGCAAGTCCTTTGACATTGGGTAAAATGGGATCAATGATTTCCTTGGCCGAAAGCGAATAACTGCTTCCTAAAATGTCGGAAAAACTTGATCCTTCACCCACGGCGGCGCGCCGTTTTATGTCTTCGGCAACGTTGAAATCGAGCAAAAATTTTTGCGAGATCGCTTCGGTAATTTCGTCGCCGGCTAAAGGAACCATGCCGTATGCGATAACCGAGCCGTTTTTGGTAATGGCAACGTCGCTTGTTCCGGCTCCGATGTCCACCAACACCAAATTTAAGTGGCGCATGGTCGGCGGAATGAGTACGTTTATGGCGGCAATCGGCTCCAAGGTCAAAGCGCGCATATCAAGATGAGCCGCCAGCAACGCACTTTGCATGGAGTCTATGACCTGCCGCGGCAAAAAGGTAGCTATGACTCGTGCCTTGGCAATTTTGCCGCGTTGCCCGATGAGAGATTTTAGCGGTATGTCATCCAAAATGTAATGAATGGTGCTGTACCCGACGCAATAATAGCGCGTGGGATCGTCTACC
>CAJORE010000217.1 GCA_905236595.1 uncultured Selenomonadaceae bacterium
ACGTTTGAAAAGACCGTAAGGTTATCAAAGCGCACCGAAAAATTCTCGATTTTCGTGCAACAAACCTTGCCGCACTCCGCCGATTGGTGATGCAAAAATTTTTTCAGCATTGTAACCGTCTGTTCATTCAAAGCTCACTCCCGGGGAAATGACTGCCAAAAAAAGCTTCACGGCCACCAAGCATTTGCCGTAATAGGAAACATAGGTGGCAATGCTGTCGGCGCACAGCGTCAGCCGCAAATACCGCGCCAAAGTTTTCATCGGTTCGTTGGTTCGCTCAAGAATCCGCGGGAATTTTTTTATGTAGGTAAAACTGCGCATACATTCGTACAAGTAACAAGCGACAATCGCCGCCAACGCAAAATGTTGCCACCGGGGAGCTTCGATATACGTTACGGCCAGCAAAAAGCCGTAGAGATCAACGGCAATCACCACGAGTTCCATGGCGACGAAAATGCCGACAAAAACCCGCGGCGACATAACCGCCAACAGCCGATCGTAAATATGGCCGTTTTCGATTATGTCATTGGCGCGCTTTACGCGCCGTTGACGATCAAGCATACAGTAGGCATTGTAAGAAGTTATCAGCATCCAAACAAGCGCATAGCATTGCAACAAAATTATCATCGCGTCGCCACCGCCCGTTCGTCATTTTTGGCGGGAGATTCGACGTTCCGTTCGTTGTTGCGGTCATTGCCGTGGCCGTTAATGTTTTCCTTGGCCACCGCCATCATCAGTTTTAAGCGGTTCAACTGATTGACTTCCGAAGAACCCGCATCGCAATCAATGGCCACCAGATTCGCCGCCGGATCGTCGGTACGCAAAGCGTGCATAACGCCTTTGCCGGTTATGTGGTTCGGCAAACAACCGAAAGGTTGCAAGCACACCACGTTTTTGACGCCTTCGTTCAGGAGTTTGACCATCTCACCCGTCAGGAACCACCCTTCGCCGGCCAAATTGCCGAGGCTGACATATTTTTCGGCCAGGGCGGCCGTGGCATAAATGCTTTGCGGCGGCGTGAACCGACGGCTCTTTTTCATCGCCTGTTTCATGGGACGGCGCAAGAACTCCAACAGCGCTATGAACATTTGCGCGAAATACTTGTCCCGCTTCGTCCCGGCCAATAATTTGTGCGACGCCACCGCATCATAGGCCACATAAAGGAAGAAATCAATGAAATCGGGCATTACGACTTCGCCGCCCTCCTGCATAAGCACTTCTTCGACATGGTTATTGGCCACCGGATGATACTTCACCAAAATCTCGCCGACAATGCCGACTTTTGGTTTTACCAGCGCCTCGTCAACGGGCAGATTGTCAAATTCCTTGACAATAGCCTTGATATTGCGCCGAAAGGCGAAGAATCCCCCCTCGGCCAACTCCTCCTTGGCGACTTCCATCCACTTGTCAAATAGTTTTTGGGCCGTACCGCCGATAAGTTCGTAAGGCGCGGTGCGATTCTTGACTTTCATCAGGGTGTCGGCATAGACCGCCGCCTTTACGACATCAATAAGCATCCGTCTGTTCAAGTCAAAGGAATCCGTTTCGTCCTTCATGCCGTAACAAGCAAAAATCGGCACTTGCGGGAAACCGGCCGCCTTCACGGCCGTGCGCAGGACGGCCAAATAATTGGTGGCGCGACACGCCCCGCAAGTTTGAAACAGCATTATCGAAGTCGCGTCAACGTCAAACTTGCCCGAACGCAATGCGGCAATCAGCTGGCCGATAACGACTATGGCGGGATAGCACATATCGTTGTTCACATAGCGAAGCCCCAAATCCACCGCGTTTTTGTCCGGCATGGGGGGTATCACCATCTTATAGCCGTGTTTGGCGACAGCGGCCGCGATAAGCTCAAAATGAATCGGCGCCATTTGCGGAACCAAAATCGTATGTTTGGCCTTACATTCCGGCGTAAACCGCGGGCGCTCCATGGAACGCGGCATCACCGCCGTCTCGCGGTTTTGCCTTTTAAGCGCCGCCATCAACGACCGCAGGCGAATACGCGCCGCACCGAGGTTTGACACTTCGTCCAGCTTTATCATCGTGTAAATTCGTCCGGCGCTTTCGGTGATGTCCTTGACTTCACCGGTGGTCAGAGCGTCCAACCCGCAACCGAACGAACTCAACTGAATAAGCGTCAGGTTATCCCGTTTGGCCGCAAATTTCGCCGCATGATAAAGACGCCCGTGATAAGTCCATTGGTTGACGACCCGCAAAGACGCATCATCAACGGGCAAATGGAATACGGCATCTTCCGACAAAATTGGCAGTCCGTAGGATTCAATCATTTGCGGTATGCCGTGGTTTATCTCGGGATCAATATGGTACGGGCGACCGACCAACATTATTGCCGGCTGTCCCGTTTCCTCAATATGTTTAAGTATTTTCTCGCCGTAGATCTCAACGTCGCGGCGATAATTCGTCAGCTCGGCATAACCGGCTTTTACGGCACCGGCAATGGCAATGGGCGACAGGTTTTCGTCGGCCAGCTCCTCGCACAGACGTTCCGTAAGCCGCGTTTCATCATTGATGGGCAAAAAAGGTTGCATGAACTTCACGTTCTCTTGACGCAAAATATCCATGTTGCCGCGGATGTTTTCGGCATAAGAGGCAACGACGGGACAGTTGAAATTGTTGTCCGTGTCGTGGAGCGCATCTTTTATGTTGTACGGTTCGCAGGGATAAAATATTTTCCGCACGCCTTTTTGCACCAAGTTCATGACCGCCCCATGAACCAATTTAGCCGGATAGCACAACGAATCGCTGGGGATTGTCGCCATGCCTTGCGCGTAAAGTTGCGCCGATGATTCGTCGCTCAACACTACTTTATAACCAAGCTTTGTAAAGAACGTGAACCAAAACGGATAATCCTCGTACATATTGAGGACACGCGGTATGCCAATGGTGCCGCGCCGCGAATCCTTGAGCGGTTCGTAGGCAAAGACGCGTTTATATTTGTATGCGTAGATGTTGTATTCGCCGGAAGTTTTTCGTGCGCCGCCCGCTCCGCGTTCGCAACGATTGCCCGTGAAATATTTGCCGCCGTCGGGGAAAGTAAGCACCGTCACCAAGCATTTGTTGGTGCAACCGCAACAACGGTAGGAAGTTGTGGCGACGGAAAAGGCGGCCAAATTTTCGGCGGAAAGGATGGCCGATTGCTGTTTGCCCGACGCCAAAGCCAATATCGCCGCGCCGTACGCTCCCATAAGTCCGGCAATATCCGGACGTATGACTTGGCGCTCCAGCAAATTTTCGATTGAACGCAAAACAGCGTCATTGTAAAACGTCCCGCCTTGCACGACGATTTTGTCGCCCAATGCGGCAACGTCCTTTAGTTGCATGACTTTGAAAAGTGCATTTTTTATTACCGACAACGCAATTCCGGCGGAAATATCCGCCACGGATGCGCCGTCCTTTTGCGCTTGCTTTACCTTGGAGTTCATAAAGACCGTGCAACGCGTTCCCAAGTCAACGGGAGCTTTCGCCTGCAAAGCTTTTTGCGCAAATTCGCCGGCCGTCATTGAAAGACCCTGGGCAAAATTCTCGATGAAGGAACCGCAACCGGCCGAGCAAGCTTCGTTCAACGTTATGTTGCCGATGGTGCCGTCCTTGACGAAAAAGCACTTCATGTCCTGACCGCCAATATCCATGACAAAGGACACGTCGGGGCAGAATTCCTCGGCCGCCGTCAAGTGGGCAAACGTCTCCACCTCGCTGCCGTCGGCGTGCAAGGCCGCCTTGATAATGCCTTCGCCGTAGCCGGTGGTATACACCGCGCCGATATGAGCCTCCTTGGGCAATGCTTTGTACAACTCCGTCAATTCGGCGGTGACGGTGGACAGCGGCGAACCGTGATTTGAGCCGTAGGACGTGTACAA
>CAJORE010000218.1 GCA_905236595.1 uncultured Selenomonadaceae bacterium
CGTGGTACACATCCCCGCCGAAGTAAAACATTGGCACGGCGCGGCGAAAGACTCGGCCTTTCAGCATCTCGCCATCGAAGTCCCCGGCGAAGGCACCGCGAACGAATGGTGCGAACCCGTGGACGAAGCAGAGTACAATAATTTGAAGTAAAAGGAATTGCTAATGGACAACGCCTTCATCAGAAATTTTTCGATAATTGCCCATATCGACCACGGCAAATCAACCATCGCCGACCGGCTTATCGAATTTACCGGCGCTTTGTCGGAGCGGGAAATGGAAGATCAAGTCTTGGACAATATGGACTTGGAACGCGAACGGGGCATCACCATAAAGGCGCAGACCGTTCGCTTAAATTACACCGCCAAAGACGGCAACACCTATCGTTTGAATTTGATTGACACCCCCGGCCACGTCGATTTCAACTACGAAGTGAGCCGTTCGTTAGCCGCTTGCGAAGGGGCGTTGCTGGTGGTGGACGCGGCGCAGGGCGTCGAAGCGCAGACGCTGGCCAACGTATATTTGGCGCTTGAACACGATTTGGAGATTATCCCCGTCATTAACAAAATTGACCTCCCGAGCGCCGATCCCGACCGCGTAAAACGCGAAATCGAGGACACCATCGGGCTTGACACCGAAGGAGCGGTGCTGGCATCCGCCAAAACCGGCGTGGGCATCGAAGATATTTTGGAAGCCATCGTCAAATTTATCCCGCCGCCGTCGGGCAAAAACGCCGCTCCGTTAAAGGCGCTAATCTTCGATTCGTATTTTGACTCGTATAAAGGCGTTATCGCTCACGTCCGCATCATGGACGGCTCAATAAAAAAGGGAATGCGCCTGAAAATGATGGCCACGGAAAAAGTTTTTGAGGCGACCGACGTCGGTTGCTTCACGCCGTTGCCGAAAGATCTGCCGGAACTTGATACCGGGGATGTCGGCTATGTGGCGGGGGCGCTGAAAGATGTGCGGGACGTGCGCGTCGGCGACACGGTAACGGGCGAATTGACGCCCGCCACAGAGCCGTTGCCCGGTTATCGTCCGGTGACACCCATGGTGTATTGCGGGCTGTACCCGGTGGACAGCGCGGATTACGACGACTTAAAGGACGCTCTCGCCAAATTGCAATTAAACGATGCGGCGTTGGTATTTGAAGGAGAAACCTCCGTGGCGTTGGGTTTCGGTTTCCGTTGCGGCTTTTTGGGTTTGTTGCACATGGACGTCGTGCAGGAGCGTTTAGAACGCGAATACAAATTAAAGCTTATCACCACCGCGCCTTCGGTCATCTATCACGTCACCAAAACCGACGGCACCAAGCTGAAGGTGGACAATCCCGCGCTGTTGCCCCCGCCTGCGGAAATCGACCATATCGAAGAACCCTTCGTAAAGGCCACGGTCATCGTTCCCGCCGATTACGTCGGACAGGTCATGGAAATAAGCCAAGACAAACGCGGCGAATACAAAGGCATGGATTACCTTGATACGAACCGCGTTATGATAACTTACGACATACCGCTGAACGAAATAATTTTCGATTACTTTGACCGGCTAAAATCCGCCACACGCGGCTACGCCTCCTTGGACTATGAACTGTCGGGCTACAAGGAATCAAATCTCGTCAAGGTCGATATTCTCTTGAACGGCGACATGGTGGACGCCTTGTCAACCATTGTTCATCGGGATCGCGCCGCCGCCCGCGGCAGACAACTCGCCGCCAAACTAAAGGAAATCATCCCCCAGCAAATGTTCGAGATACCGATTCAAGCGGCAATCGGCAGCAAAGTCATCGCACGGGAAAACGTGCGCGCTCACCGCAAAGACGTGCTGGCCAAATGTTACGGCGGCGACATAACCCGCAAACGCAAGCTTCTCGAAAAACAAAAAGCCGGCAAAAAACGCATGAAAGCGGTGGGCAAGGTTGACATACCCCAAGAAGCCTTTATGGCCATTTTGAAAATATAGTTGCGTTTCCATAAAAAATAAAAAAGTCTGCCACCCAAGGCTTTCGCCTCCCCGTGGCAGACTTTTTTTGCAATTCATCTTGCGGGCGCATTGTCCGCAAGCCATACATCAATCAAAAACCATAAGTCACCATCGCGCCGCCCATAAGCCCTTTGTGCCGTCCGGCGAACCCGGTGAGGTTCAAATCCACGCTCCACGGCGAATTTTCGCCGGGTTTCACTTCTACGCCCAAACCAAGGCGCATACTGCCGCCGCCGATGTCCGCGCTCTTTATGTTTGCGCCGTCCGCCGTGCCGCGAGCTACGCCGTCAAACTCATACTCATACGCCAAATCTCCGTACCAGTTCCACTTCTTGCCCGTTTGACCGTAACGCGCACCGAGAGTTGCTATGTCGCTGTTCATGCCGCGCAAATTGTAATTGCCGCCCGCATCAAAATTCATGCCGTTGCGGTGAGTGTGATAATATTTGGCATAGACGTTCAGTTCCTTGTCGCCGTAGCTGAAAACTTTCCCCGCGCCCAAGTGCCAGCCGTAATAATTGGCGCGTTGGTTGTAGCCGTAAGCGTTCCCAATGGCATCGCGAAGAATACCGTTAGCCGTGTCCTTTATGCGCCCGGCGCGAAGACTGCCTTCGACGTAGAAATTTTTCGGCAGATCCATTTTCCCAAGCAA
>CAJORE010000219.1 GCA_905236595.1 uncultured Selenomonadaceae bacterium
CTACCGTTGCCAGACGAGCCATAAACGAATAACGCGCAAAGAGAATGAAGAGGATCACCATAATGCAATAAATGATGCTGGTCGCCACATAAATGTAATCCATGCCAACGACCACAACCTTCCACGGGACGTAACCGATAAGCGAAAAATTGGTGTTCTTTATCTGCGACGCGTAAATAAAATACGGATCGTGTCCGACATTTTCGTTGCAAAAAAAGGCCACGTCGCCTTGATTATGCGATCTGTCCCATGCCTCTTTGAAGCATTTTTTCATCTTCTCGTCTTCGTACAAAAGTTCGGTCTTACCCAAATCGTCGGTGATTGTCACCATATCGCCGTGATCTTGAACGAGGGACACCGTTCCCTGCCCGCCGTAACTTATTATGTTAAAATCACTCGCCAAACTGTCGTCATCATAAACCTTGTACAAAATGTGCGTTACGGTGCCGTTCTGTCGTATGGGGGCGGCAAAAATAATTCCGTCGCCGCTTCGATAACCGACAAACGTTCGTCCCTCGGCCAAAGTACTCAACATCACCGGTTGGGGATCCACCAGCGTTTGACCGCCCAAGCTGTTGCCGTCAATGTCGGCGATACCGACGTTGTATTCGGGCGGCGAATTCTTCAACGCTTTCACCAATTCCGAAAGCGGCGCATAGTACGCCGTATACTGCAAATAGGAAATCTCATGGGCAAACTGTTGCCCGACGCTGTGCGAGAGAGTTGCCACATCGCGAGCCACCGCCGTTTCCAAAGCCTTGGTCAACGCTATATGCGTACCCATTATCGCCGCAAGAAGCACAATAATCATCACGACAATTTGCCGCAAACTCTGTTTCACCAGCCGAAAAAGCACGCTTTGCGTCCTCACGGCGCGGATATACTTCATAATATTGTTAATCGGCTGTTTCATGGCCATTCCTCATGGATATGAACCCATACATCTAACCGCAAAGCAACTCGCGTACTTTGTCCCAATCGGGTTTTAGTGCGGCAAGTTTAATCGTATCGACCTTGGCTGCGTCGCTTTCGGGCAAACGGTACCCGGAAAGCGAATCAAACACGCTCATCATGCTGTCATAATCAAAGCTTGCCGCCATGTCGCGCATAGCTTCGTAAGCGTCGGCAAGATCCGCCGCATCAATAAGCGGCTTATTCTCCGCCGCCGTATCTTCGTCATGCCCGCTTATAAGCGGCCGCAAAATTTGCCCATAGCCGCGATACAAATACAAAAGATGCTCGGTATGTTGCTTTATTTCGTCGATATAACCGCTGTTGCCCGCTTTTTCCAAACGCCGCGCCTTTTCCGACAGCTCCGCCGCCCCGATGACCCGCGCCGTTGATTTCAGCGCATGAACCTTGACGGTGTAGTCATGCCACATAGCATTTTTATAATAGCGTTCGATTTCGTCGGCGCTTGCCTCAACCGATTCGGCAAAGACGGTCAGCGCATCAAGATACGCCTCCGCGCCGCCGCAATGTTTTATGCCCTCGGCGGTGTCTATGCCCGGCGCGTGCATCAACCATTCGGGGAGAACCGTTTCGGCGGTGACTTCGACCGCATTGTCCTCTTTGTCAATCAATGAACGCGTGACTTTTTCGGCCGGCAAATATTTTATCATGCACATTTCAAGCTGTGCGCTGTTTATGGGCTTGGTAAGATAATCGTCAAATCCCGCCGCCATGTACTCTTCCCGCGCTCCCGACACGGCGTTGGCCGTCAACGATATGACCGGAGTGTGCTCGTTTAGGTGATGCGGCAATTTTTTCATGTGCCGCAAAGTCTCCATGCCGTCCATGCCGGGCATACGGTGATCCAAGAAAATTATGTCGTAGTGATTTTTTTGCACCATGTGCAAGCACTCGTAGCCGCTTTCCGCCGTGTCAATTTTCACCAAGGTCTGTTTCAGCAAGCCTTTGACCACCGTCAAATTCATCGCCGTATCGTCCACTACCAAAATTCGCGCCTTGGGAGCGGTAAATTTTTCGTGATAAGCCTTTTGCCCCGCCATCATGCGACGGTACGATTCTTCAAAATCGCCCATTTCGTCCCAGTTGCGAACCTTTTGCTCTACGGCAAACGAAAAAGTGGATCCTTCGCCGTATACGCTCGCCACTTCCAACCGACTGCCCATCAAGCTCAAAATTTGTTTGGTGATGCTCATGCCCAGCCCCGTACCCTCAACGGTGCGGTTGCGTTTTTCTTCGATGCGGGTAAAGGCGGCAAACAAATTTTTCATGTCGGAAGCCTTGATGCCGATGCCCGTATCTTGCACGGAAAACTGCAACAAAATCGTCTCCGCGTCTTTTTTGGCAAATTTGCAAGTGAGTTTTACCGATCCTTGTTCCGTGTATTTGACGGCGTTGGTCAGAATGTTGGTGACAACCTGCTTTAAGCGGATTTCATCGCCATAGAGAATACTCGGCGCCTTTTCATCTACTTCAACGACGAAGGTCAAGCCTTTTTTCGCCGCCCGTTCGGCAATCATATTCACCAAATCGTTCAAAACAGAACTCAAGGCATATTCGACGGGAATAATCTCCATTTTGCCCGCCTCGATTTTGGAGAAGTCCAAAATGTCGTTGACCAAGCCCAAAAGATTGGTAGTGGCCGCCTGAATGTTGCGGGCATATTCCAAGATTGTTTCGTCGGTACATTCCCTCAGGATCATCTCGTCCATACCCAAAATAGCGTTAATCGGCGTCCGAATCTCGTGGCTCATGCTGGACAGGAAGGTACTCTTGGCGCGGCTGGCGGCTTTGGCGGACTCGGCCATGTCTTTTAGTTCGGCGTTGGATTCGGCAAGTTCGCGGGTGGTGGCATCCAAAAAATTCGCCAAACGCGTCGAAAGAGGTATCGCCTTGGTGTGATGTTCGTTCACCGGCAAATCTTCACCCAACTTA
>CAJORE010000220.1 GCA_905236595.1 uncultured Selenomonadaceae bacterium
AACCCACAAGGGGCTTTGCCCCTTGACCCCAGCAGGGAGCTTCGCCCCCTGCACCCCGAATGTTTTTAGTTTTTCGAGATGCCCTATGGTTGTTATTAGTTGTATGAGAGTTTTATTTCTTTGTTGCTTTGCTAAATCCTGCTTATCCCTACGGACTTTTATCCGCCACAAAAAAGCCGCCGCAAGCAGCGTTTCCAAAACGCGCCGCTCTTGGCAGCTTTTTTTATCCGATGTATTTCAAATCAATCGGCGGTAAAGGGCAGAAGCGCTATATTGCGAGCGCGTTTAATGGCCAACGTTACCTGCCGCTGATGCTTGGCGCAGTTGCCGGAAATACGGCGCGGCAGAATCTTGCCGCGCTCCGTCGTAAAGCGACGCAAACGCGCCACGTCTTTATAGTCGATATTTTCGATTTTATCTACGCAAAAGGCGCAAACCTTGCGGCGGGGTCTTCTGCTGCGATCACGTTTCATCAATGGAACGTCCCTCCTTTACGCAAAAATTTCGGCCAATGGGCTTTGCCGAAAAAACACCGGCTTTTGCCGCACTTTGACCTATACACAATCCACCCTTCGCTGTCAGAAGGGAATTTCTTCATCGTCAATCTCCCCGCCGAAATCGTTGGCGGGAGCTTTGGCGGGCGGAGCGCCGGGATAATCGTTGTCGGTCGGGAACGAACCGTCGCTTTGATAAGCGGCTGAGGAATTTTTCGATTCGCAAAATTCCACATTGTCGGCCACCACCTCAACGGCGGTGCGCTTCGTGCCGTCTTTGGCATCGTAACTGCGCACCTGCAAGCGGCCTTCCACAAGCATCCGCTGTCCCTTTTTGAAGTAATTGGCGCAGAATTCGCCGGTTTTTTCCCAAGCAACGATATTGATAAAATCCACCGTCTGTTGGCCGGGATTAGCGGCATCGCGCCGCACACGCCGATCAACCGCCAGCGCAAACGACGCCACGGTTTTGCCGCTTGTGGTATAGCGAACTTCGGGATCCCTGGTCAAGCGTCCCATGAGTACGACTCTGTTCATTCTTGTCCTTCCTCCGCTTTCGCGGCAGGTTTGGTTTCGTCACGGACGATCATGTGCTTCAAAAGGTCGTCGGTAATTTTCATGACGCGGTCACATTCCTTGACACAAGCGGGTTCGCAAGTGACATTGAACAAGCAATAATAGCCGTCGGTGCAATCCTTAATCTCGTAAGCCAAGCGGCGTTTGCCCCAACGATCCTCTTTGTCGATGGTGCCGCCGTTTTTTACGATAAGGTTCTTGAACTTCTCGATAACGGCGTTGGTGCCTTCTTCCTCCATCGGTTTCACGATGAAAACAATTTCATATTTACGCATTACATTCACCCCTCTCTGCGGTCAATTTGGCTCTCGCACGCCCTTGGGCGCCAAGAGCAGGGAAGGTGGCGGGACGAATAATCCCGTCAAAACTTTGTGATTATACAACATACGAACAAAAAATGCAAGAGGCCGATAACAAAAGCAAAACGGGTGCTTGCTCCGCGAACAAGCACCCGTCATTTTTTGTGTCAATCATTCCCACGCCTTCGGCGCGGCAGACGGCTCACAAAAGAAATTTCCGAAAGTCACCGCAACCGCACACAACCAATGCGGTTCCCGTAATTATTCACTCTTGGTGAACATATCATACAACACATTCGCGTCGGCGGTGGTGTAAAGTTTCTGCAACTCGTCGTCGCTACATTCGTCCATGGCGGAGGCAATGTTGGCGAGAATCGCCAAGTGGTCGTTGTCTTTGCCGGCAATGCCGACGATGATGTGCGCCTTGTTGCCGTTGCCGAAATCAACGCCTTCGGGGAATTGCAGAATGACAATGCCGGATTTCTTGACATATTGTTTAACGGCATTCTCCCCGTGGGGAATGGCAATGCCCTTGCCGATATAGGTGCTTATATCAAGTTCGCGGGCAATCATGCCGTCAACATAAGGTTTTTCGACATAGCCGCTGCTGACAAGCATCTCACCGGCGGCGCGGATAGCGTCGATTTTGCCGACGGGCTTCATGCCGACCACCACGTTTTCCTTGAGCAAAATGCCCTCTTTGACCCGTTCGGCATCCGCAACGGGCGCATCGGCCTTATCCACGCCCTTTAACCGCTCCGAAACAATGTCGTAAACATTGTTTTGCATGAAATCCTTGACCCAGATATGTTCCGCCTGCGGCGAATCTTCCAAAGCGCGGGCGGCCAATTTTTCGTGGGAAACGACAAGTTGGGCGTCTTTCGGGATATTGCCGATGGCGCAATTCGTAACGGAAATATCCGCATAGCCGTCGCGGCGAAGTTTCTTTCTGAGCGCCGCCGCACCGAGCGCCGACGAACCCATGCCCGCATCGCAAGCGTAAACGATAATCTTCAAGTCTTTGCCGGAAACTTTCTTTTCGCCGGAAACACCTTTGCTTGCCGCTTTCATGGCCGCCATATTTTCCTGCGCGTTGGCAAGGCCGTCTTCCCCTTCTTCGTCCTTCGACGCCTTAATGAATACGGAAGCCACCGCACAAGATACCGCCGTTGCCACAACGACATCGGCAATGTTGGCAAAGAAGGCGCCTTTCGGCGTCATGGCCAAAATAGCGATAATCGAACCGGGCGAAGAAGGAGCAATCAAACCGCCGTCCAACATGACCAAGGTGGCAACGCCGCTCATGCCGCCGGCGATAACCGCCAAAATAAGGGTCGGTTTCATCAAAATGTACGGGAAGTAAATTTCGTGAATACCGCCCAAGAAATGAATAATCATGGCACCGGGCGAAGAGGCTTTCGCCGTGCCCTTGCCAAAGAGGGAATAGGCCAAAAGAACGCCGAGGCCGGGGCCGGGGTTCGCTTCAAGAAGGAAGAACATGGACTTGCCGAATTCTTCCGCTTGCTGGATGCCCAAAGGCGAGAATACGCCGTGGTTTATGGCGTTGTTGAGGAACAAAATCTTCGCCGGCTCGACGATAATCGAAACGAGGGGAAGAAGCCCCAAGCCGACGATTCCTTCAACGCCGGAACGCAAAACATCGTTTACCGAGAGAACGACGGGACCGACCACCATATAAGAAATAATCGCCAGAATACCGCCCATGATACCGGCGGAAAAATTGTTGACGAGCATTTCAAACCCGCCGGGGATGGAGTCGGTGATGGCGTTGTCAAACTTTTTGATGCACCAGCCGCCCAACGGCCCCATAATCATGGCGCCCAAGAACATGGGAATGTCGGCACCGGCAATAATGCCGCTGGTGGCAATCGCACCGACGACGCCGCCGCGGTGTCCGTAAATTGCCGATCCGCCCGTAAAGCCGATTAACAACGGAATGAGCCATTTGCTCATGGGTCCGCCGACTTGCGCCAAATATTCGTTGGGCATCCAGCCGGTCGGGATAAACAGCGCGGTCAAAAAGCCCCAGGCGATAAATGCGCCGATATTGGGCATGACCATGGCGGAGAGGAAACGCCCGAATTTTTGCATAAATTCCTGAGCGCTCGATTTTCCGGTACTCATTATGTTTTCCTCCATTTGTTTTATTGTGTACTTTTGAATGAATCCTTAAAACAGTTCCAAGCGCCGATGATAACCGTTTTCCTTCTTCCCTCCGAAAGACGGCGCATTTGCATGAGTTCGCGGTTATTTTCCCTATTGACGGTCAGCGTCGTCATTGTTCATAATTTCCGCGACCTTCATTCCGAACCGTTCGCGAAAAACAGCCGCCACTTCTTCCTTGACTTCGGTGGGCGTTCCTTCGCGCATTACCTCCGCAAAGCCGATGCGTTCTATCAACTGCGCCGACAGGAAACCCGCCGTGTCAACATAAGTCTTGCCGGCCGCTTTCGGCATAATGATGACAAACGCCGTTGTCACCGCTTCGCTGTAATTAAGCGCCTTGGCCAAGCGGATTATCCCGAACGCGGCGTCGGCGGCGAATTGGCTTTTGGCGTGAAGAAGAGCAATGCCGCTGCCC
>CAJORE010000221.1 GCA_905236595.1 uncultured Selenomonadaceae bacterium
CCTATAAACCGTGACCTTAAAACGGTAATTTGAAATTTCCGGGCAAGCCGGGGAATCCGCCTTTGCCCTTCATCCCTTTTTTCATTTTTTTCATCATTTTTTTCATTTCGCCGAATTGCTTCAGCAACTTGTTGACGTCTTGCACCTTGGTGCCGCTCCCTGCAGCTATCCGCTTGCGGCGACTGCCGTTTATTATCGTTATGTCGGCTCGTTCTTGCGGCGTCATGGATTTTATTATGGCTTCGATTTGGCGCATTTCTTTGCCGTCCAAATCAATGTTGGCATCATCCAATTTCTTCTTCAAGCCGCCCATCCCGGGGATAAGGCTCAAAATCTGATCAAGCGAACCGAGTTTTTTCACCTGTTGCATTTGATTCAGAAAATCATCGAGGGTGAATTCGTCCTTCTTCAGTTTCTTTTCTAACTTTTGCGCCTCGGCGAGATCGAAGTTGGCTTGCGCTTTCTCGACAAGCGTTAATACATCGCCCATGCCGAGGATGCGACCGGCCATACGATCCGGGTAAAAGGGCGTCAGCGGCTCCAATTTTTCGCCCAAGCCCACGAATTTTATCGGGCAGTCGGTGACGGCTTTTATGGAGAGCGCGGCACCGCCCCGCGCATCGCCGTCCAACTTGGTCAGAACCGTTCCCGTGAGGGCAAGAGCATCGTTAAACGCCGAAGCCACGTTCACGGCCTCTTGGCCTGTCATGGCATCGACCGTCAACAAAATCTCGTGGGGAGAAACGGCGGTTTTTATGTCGCGCAGCTCCTGCATGAGTTTTTCGTCGATGGCAAGGCGACCTGCCGTGTCGATTATGATGACGTCATTCAAATGCCCCACCGAATACTCGACGGAATTCTTGGCAATGGTCACCGCGTCGGTACCCGGCGGCATACTGAACACCGGCAACTTTAATTTTTCGCCGAGCACTTGAAGCTGTTTCACGGCGGCGGGACGATAAATGTCAGCGGCGACCAACAGAGGACGTTTGCCTTGCTTTTTGAGCATCAGCCCCAATTTGCCGGAACTGGTTGTCTTGCCGGCGCCTTGCAAGCCGACCATCATGATGATTGTCGGCGGTTTACTCGCCATGTTCAGCCGACTGAGCGAACCGCCCATCAGCGCCGTCAATTCTTCGTTGACGATTTTTATGACCGCTTGCGCCGGTGTCAGCGTTTCGAGAACATCCTGACCGACGGCGCGTTCCTTGACTTTTTTTACGAAATCCTTGACGACTTTGAAATTGACGTCCGCTTCCAAAAGCGCCATCTTCACATCGCGCATAGCCTCGTCAACATCATCAACCGTCAGTTTGCCGTGTCCCTTTAATCGCTTAAAGGTTTCCTGCAACTTTTCGGATAAGCTTTCAAAAATCATTCATGCCTCCTTGGGCAAATAAACGAAGGTAATTATACAAGACTAAGCCGCCGCTTGTCAAGGCATATATCGGACGGCGCGGCGGTATGAAGCGGCAACGGTGACGCTGGCGGCATTGTTTTATTTTGACAAAATGGCCGTCGTTTGTGCAGGAATATGCGTTTTAGCAACGAATAGTTCAAGACAATCGGGAGCATGGCTTGTTTTGCAATTCGTTTCGCCCGTCTTACCGCATTTATCGCGGCGATTCGAAGTTTATTGATCGTAAACGATTAAGGGAACGGGAGGGCTTATGACATGGAAAAATCCAAAGTATATTTTACCGACTTTCGCGTTCAGGTCGGCACGAGTTTATTGGTCAAACTGAAAAAATTGTGCGTTGCGGCGGGCATAAAAACGATTCCCATGGAGGGAAAGTTCGTCGCCATAAAAATGCACTTCGGAGAATTGGGGAACATGGCGTATTTGCGTCCGCAATATGCGCGGGTCGTTGCCGATCTTGTCAAAGAGCAGGGCGGTATTCCGTTTTTGACGGATTGCAACACTTTGTACCCCGGCAGTCGCAAACACGCTTTGGAGCATCTCGACTGCGCCAATTTGAATGGTTTTTCGCCAGCCACCGTCGGTTGCCAAATAATCATCGGCGACGGTTTGCGCGGCACGGACGAAGCGGAAGTCCCCGTCAAAAACGGTGAGTATGTGAAGAACGCCAAAATCGGGCGGGCGATTATGGATGCGGACATCGTGATAAGTTTGGCGCATTTCAAGGGACATGAAATGACGGGCTTCGGCGGAGCAATCAAAAATTTAGGCATGGGTTGCGGTTCGCGTGCCGGCAAAATGGAGCAACATTCCTCCGGCAAAGTGGTCGTCAACGAAGAATTGTGCCGCGGGTGCCGCCGTTGCGCCAAAGAATGTGGTTCCGGCGCGATAACGTACGCCGAAAACAAGGCGCACATTGATAAGGATATATGCAAAGGTTGCGGACGTTGCATAGGCGCGTGTGCTTTCGATGCTATTTCCAACGAA
>CAJORE010000222.1 GCA_905236595.1 uncultured Selenomonadaceae bacterium
CCTTCATCGTTTTTTATATCGGTCGGAGCCAAAAGCTTGGACAAGACCGGCTCCTTTTCCGCCGAATTCAAAAAGGCGGTTATGAGTTTCTCATCGTTCGTTTGCCCCGCAATGGTTATCCCGCCGTCCTTATTTACGGTAACAGAGGTAAACTTAACGCCGTCGGGCGTGATTTTGCCCAATGCCACAAGCACTTGTCGCGACGGTAAACCGCAATCGCGTATCTCGCCGATTATTTTCTCGCGAATTGCCGTATCGACCGATAACCTGCGGGATTCATCCTGCAGTTTGATGGTTTCGGCAAAATGTTGCTTTTGCCAATCAAGCGCCGTCAATTCTTCTTGGGCAACGCGATACGTTTGGTAATCGTAACAAGCTGCCGCCAAAAGAAACAACGTGCCGCACGCGACGATAAATTTAGCGGTACTGGAGCCCTTTACGGTTCCCAAAAAGCGGCGACGAACAAAAAAACGTTCGACGGCGGAATCTTGCGCCGTCAGCGCCGCCAGTGCCACGTATACCGCCTCATTATGCGTTGTCGGCACCATTTGTTCGGTTAATTTCATATCCTCGCGGTATGCAGCATCCAAAGTCGGCAAATCACGGTAATCTTTAGCCGGCAACGCGGTTACGCCGAACAAATTCACCTCGTTTTTGGCAAAATTAAGCTCTACGGCGGACAACAACTCGGCATTGGCCGCCGCCACCCAACATTTGTTGTCGTTGGCGGCGGGCAAAGCGATGATGCGCGTATCGGCGGCGAAATAATCCTTCCGACTTATATGCCGATAAATACTCCGAAGAATGTCGGTGCGGTCGTCGGTGTCGGACAAAGTAACTTCTTCGGCGGCCAAGTTTTGCGCATCAAGACACAGCGCCACCGGTGTTTGTTCGGCATTGTTTTTGGCAAGGAAGGCGGCAATTTTCTCTGCCGCTGTTTCAAAAAAATCCGTAACGTTATCGTCACCGGTTAGATTTAATGACAATTCACCGACAGATAGTGCCGGGGAGGGTGTAGGCCATTGCGCTACGGCTAATGTTATCGTCGCCGTAAATATTTTGCCGTCGGCACAATAAACGCCCATGATTTGCGTCGGCCTACGAGTGAATCTTGCGACCATTTTGTTACCGCAACGTCGGGCATCACGGAAGTATGTGCTTAAACCCATAGCCGTCGTCCGTTCGTTCCATAAAAAAACGTACTTGTTTGAACATATTAAGTCCGCTCACTTTGTCTTTGGCGTTGGCAAAGGAATACACCGTTATGCCGTTGGTTGACCCTTTGATATAGATGCGACGGCGAACGTTATCCTCCCGCTTGTCGGATAGCAACATTTCAACGTTGTTTTCAACGAAGCGATTGTTGGGCAAGTTGCCCGCCGCCGTATGCTTGACAAAAGCGGCGGCATTGTCCTCGGCGACAAAGCGCAAGCGCGTTTCCATGGCATAGCGCCGCACATCGTCGGCTTCGTTTTTAGCGGCGGCCAAAGCGGCAAGCGCCAAGGAGGACGCCGCGGCCAACAGCAACAACGTCGCTACCGAAGCAATTCCGCGTTCATTAAAGAATACACTCATGGCATTGATTGACCGGGAAAAAAAATTTCCGTAGCCAAAGAATAGGTTCGGTGCGTCACGGCGCTCTGCCCCGTCAGTTCCACCCGCAAGCGCCGTCCTTTTTGGCGACAGGCAAATTTTGTTATCATAACTTCACCATGGTTACTGCCACCGACAACGGGCGCATTTGTCGCGTTGCGGCAAAGTCGTGCTCGCGACATTCCGCCGGGCAAAATCAAAGTGGCATCGTCACGCAAAAAATATGTAACCTCGTCCTCGTTGCTCCCGCCCGTACGAGTACGTTGCAAGGTCAGTCGCGATCCGCGGGTCGCGCTCAACGTCCCCGGTTCGATGACAAAAGTTTTGCTGCGAATGGCATCCTCGACAATGCGTTCCATGGCAATGCGGATTTCCGCATAAAGCTCCGCATCTGCCGCTGTGTTGCGATAAGTTTTCACCGTAAAAACGAACAGCATTGCCGCTGTGCCGATAAGCAAAACGATAACCGGCAAAACGACGGCCAGTTCCAAGAATATTTGTCCGCGTTGTCGAGCCTCAGGGAATAATCCGCTCAAAAATTTCCGCATATTGTTTGTTGTTTAGCGTATAGCGTATGGTTATTGTCGCATATTTGGCGCCGTCTGCGGCGGCAACAACCTGCGTGTCCGCCGCATAAGCAATGCCGTTGGCGGTTAGATC
>CAJORE010000223.1 GCA_905236595.1 uncultured Selenomonadaceae bacterium
TACGGCAAGGCGCTGCACAAGGCATAACCAACCGACGCAATCTCCGGCAGGCAAGCATTACATCGCCGCTTCGGCCTTGTCGTAAAATTCGGCCAGCACTTCCTCTTTGGTCCGATCTTCGTTTTTGGCAATGGATTTCGCCATAATCTCACAGGACGTCTTAAGCAACGCAAAATTATTCATAATATTGATAAGCTTGTTTATTTTCCCATAATCGGCTTCGTAATTCTTAAAATCGTTCAAGTCCTGCAAAGCGCGCTCCATGGCTTTGTGTTTTTCTTCGATATTCATAAATATGCCTCCCGTTATACAGAAAACGCCAAAAGTTACCGTCGGTCGGGTTCGTGCGCCGCTAAACCGAGGAACACAACCGCAAAATCCCATTTCGTGTACGATTATTCCGTCCCCGCATCGTATGCGGCAATAAACTCCTTGGCCGACGGAATATACCGCCGCAATTCGGCCTCCGCCAATGCGTCGTCCATACACGCCAACGCCAGCGCCTTCACCTGCGTTTGCGTGCCGTAATCATCATGGGCAGAACGCGATCGTTTCGCGTTGAACACTTTGTCCGTGCGCCCGTCGTAACCGGTGATCTGCACACCGGCGTACGCAACAACCACCATGCCATGATTCACGGAAAAGACCGGATAAACCCGCTCATAATACTCGGTCAGAACCGGGCAAACCACCAAGTCGGCATCCATCTTTTGCGCCAACTCTTTCATAACTTCCTTGTACATTATGCGCTTTTTGCCCGTTTGCCGACGCCTGTCGGCAATTACCCCGGCCAAAGCCTCCTCACATTCGCCCTCCGGCAGAAACTCCACAATATTCAACACGCCGTTTAGCGGAACATTTACGGCGCGGTCGATTTTGCTCTCCAAGGCATCCATTGTTGCGGTGTCGGGGTGCGTTGCACCTTTGACAATAATCGGCAACCGCGCAATCCTAATGGGCGCTGCCGCCACCGTAGCCGTCAAACAAAACAGCGCCGCAACGACTGCGCCAAGAAAAACTTTGGCCGATATTCGCTGCCCGAACAACTCCGTCCCCTCCCACCGAAGATTATCATTTAGCCGTTTACCGCGTCCACTATCTGAAACGGCTCTCCGAAAATTCTCAACCGTTTGCTCAATGTATCGACTTCTTCTTGAACCGGCCGCCCACAATATCATGCACGGCGTTTATCGTTACAAACGCTCCGGCATCCTTTTCAAGGACAATGTCTTTTAGCTTATCGACTTCAAGCCGCGTCACAACGCAATAAAGAACTTCCTTCTTGTCGCCGGTGTAGCCGCCTTCGCCGTGCAACAACGTAACGCCGCGCCCCAAACGATCGTTTAGTGCGCTTGTTATCTCGCGGTATTCGTTGGTGACAATCATAACGGCATACGATTCGTCAAGCCCTTTTATGACGACGTCGATCATCTTCGATATGACGAAGTAAGCCACCAACGAATACATGGCCTTGTCCCAACCGAACAAAAGCCCCGCGCTGGACAAGATAAAGAGATTGATGAACATGACGACTTCGCCGACGGAAAAAACCGATTTCTTATCCATTATGATTGCAACGATTTCCGTACCGTCCAAAGACCCGCCGGCGCGAATAATAAGACCGACGCCGATGCCGTCGATAATGCCGCCGAATATTGCCGCCAAAAACGGATCGGCGGTCAATTTTTCAATCGGCTCAAAAAATGCCGACCATAACGACAAAAAACAAATAGCAATCAACGTGGCAATCGAAAAACTTTTGCCGATTTGTTTATAGCCCAAATATAAAAACGGCAGATTCAGCACCACCAAAAACACGCCCAACGGCAAACCCGTCAGTGCGCTTGCCATAATGGACAAACCGACCACACCGCCGTCAATGACGTTGTTCGGTATCAAAAAAATCTCCAACCCAATCGCGGCGATTATCGCACCGACAAAAATCGTCAAATACTTTTTGGCGTAGCCCTTCGCTGTCCGTCGCACGGTCGAAACGGTTTTTCCGTCTTTAGCGTCCTCCCTCGTGCCCGTAACCGTCACGGGCGTATCATTTTCCATGAAAAACCTCCCTCTTTGCCATTCTCCGTCGTAAAATTATAGCATTTGCCGCGGAACAAAACAAGGGAACATA
>CAJORE010000224.1 GCA_905236595.1 uncultured Selenomonadaceae bacterium
TATGACAACCTGGTTGTTTTGGCCATGCTTGAGGACGAATACCGCGAGCGTTGCCGCCGGGGATTGGAATTCACCGTTGTTGCGAAGCACTGATGTGTCGGCGTTATATTGAAGTACGGGAGTGATGTTAATGGAGAGTATGCCGATTGAAAGCGAGGAAACATTGCGTGAGGCCGACGGGGAGCCGACGGTTGTTTATAAAAATATTGTCGTGTTGATTGATGGTGACAATGTCAGCGTGGCGGCGGCGATACGCGCATTCCGGCTCATTGAGGAGATGGGGCACGTCACGATTAGGCGTGTTTACGGTAATTGGGCGAAAACTCAGCTGAAAGATTGGCAGGATTTCATAATGCGCAACGGCTTTACGGCCGTGCAGCAGTTTGACGCCGTGAAGGGCAAAAATTCCACGGACATTGCCTTGACGGTTGATGCCGTCGATATTGTCAACAATCGCCCCGGCGTGGATTTAATCGCCATTATATCCTCCGACAGCGATTACATCGCCGTGGCCGCGTACATCAGGGAGCGCGGTTGCCGCGTAATCGGCTTTGGCAACAGCGCGACCAATGTTTATTACCGCAACTTTTTGGACGAATTTTATGACGACGCACGGTTGCCGGAGAAAGCGGTGGGCGTAGCCGAAATAGCGGTTGCCGCACGGAAATTCAAGCAGGAAGAACATTACACGCTGATGATTGACAACGACGCCGATTATCGAACGGCCAAGTTGCATTTGATAATTCATCGAATCGCTTTTCTTATGACGGAGGCCGGCAAAGCCGACAGCGAAAAAATGCTCTTTTGCACGTCGTTCAGCAAGCGGTTGAACGGTCATGTCGAGGGCGGCAAGCGTTTTTTGCTGTCGCATTATTACGTCGGCGGTTCGTTGTGGGCGTTCTTGCAAAATTATCCCGAGTTGTATGACGCTCGTGATTGCGGGAAAATGGGCAAGAAGTTTCGTTGCCGTTACAAAAATTTGACCGTTCAAAAGGCGCCGAATTATACCGGCAACGCAATGAAGGACAGCGAAAACAGCAACGAAATTCTGGTGTCGCTTGACGTTGAAGGAACGCCGATTGCCAGAGCAACGGGGGCGAAATTGCCGCTGACGCATGGGAATAAGGCGACGGCTGACGCGCAAAAGGCGGCGGATAATGAGGTTTCAACCGGTGTCCCTGCTGCGGCGGAGAAGGAAAAGGGAACGTCCAAGGAGCGCCACGACGTCATAGCGGCGATCGAACAAAGCGAGGCAAATGACGCAGTCGGAAACGCTCAACAAGGCGAAGAGCAACCGACAACGAATAAGGAAAAGCCGGTAACGCATAAGAAACAGCCGATAACAAAAGCGGTTGAGCAAGCCGACAAAAAATCGGCCGCCGGAAACGATAAGCGAAGCGGCGCCGCCAAGACGGCCAAAACGGTCGCCAAGAAAACGGTTGCCGGGCGGCGGGCGGAACAAAAGGCGGCGGCAAGCAAGGACGGCAACGGTATGGCGAACGGGGTTGATTATCGTTTGAATACTTTTAAGCCGGTCGAGTTTTCCTTTGATCCGGCGGTGATTCTGAGTTATCTCTACATTGCGTCGGGCAAAAAGATGAATGTCATCGCCAAGGATTTGTCTATTGCCGTGGGTAGCGTTTCGCGCTATATTTCCGGCAAAACGGATTTTAGCACGCGAAGCAAGTTGCTGGCTGATTATTTTGGCGTCAGCGAGGATTTTTTGCGCGGCAAGGAGCGTCCGTTGGCGTATAACGGGCTTCGCAGCAAAGTGCGTATGATGGTGGCCAAGCACGAGGCAGCGAAAAATAAGGACGGAGGCGATTAAGTTGGTAAGCGACGAAACAATGATGTTTTCCTTTGCGGCGGAAGAAAACCGCGCCAAGCAAATATTGGACGATGTGTGCGCCGCCATGGAAGAAAAGGGTTACAGCCCGATAAATCAGTTGGTGGGTTATTTGCTTTCCGGCGATCCCGCTTATGTGACGAGTTACAACGATGCTCGCAAAAAAGTTCGCAGTTTGGAGCGGGACGAGTTGCTGGAGGAATTGGTTCGCTCATACTTGGAGCATAAAGTATCGTGAGTACGGCGGGGCGGTCAATCGGTTTGGATGTCGGCGACAAGACAATCGGCGTTGCCGTGAGCGATGCGCTGAATATCACGGCGCAGGGCGTCGAGACAATTCGCCGGACTAATGAGGCGGCGGATTTTGCGCGATTAAATGAAATTATGGTGCAATACGAAGCGCGGGTCATTGTCGTCGGCTTGCCGAAGAATATGGATGGGAGCGAAGGCGAACGGTGCCGGATTGTCCGTGAATTTGCCGCCGCCATGATGGAGCATATCGGCGAAGGGACGGCTAAGGTCGTTTTCCAAGACGAACGTCTCTCCACGGTGGCCGCCGAACGTACGCTTAAAGAAGCTATGCAACGCCGCAAGAAACGCAAAAAAGTCGTTGATAAAATGGCGGCGGTAATAATTTTGCAAGCTTATTTGGACAAGAACAGTTTTAACGGGGTGTCATTATGACTGAAGAAATTTTGGATCCTTTGATTGATGCCGCCGATGATGCGGTGGATGACGACGACGAAGAAGGCATTGTCATTGAATTTATGGACGAAGAGACCGGCGAGAAATTTTATTTTGAGCAGGAAATGGTGCTTGAAGTAAACGGCGAACGTTATGCGTTGTTGGTTGAGATAACGGACGAAGAATGTGGCGATCACGAGTGTGATTGCGGTTGCGGTCACGATCATGATCATGACCATGACCATGAGGACGAGGACGAGGATATCGAATACAACATACGGTTTGCCAAACTTGTCAAAAATGCCGACGGCGAGGACGAGTATGTGGAGCCTACGGACGAGGAGTTTGCGGCGGCGGTGAAAGCCTATGACGAACTTTGGGACGATGAGGACGAGGAATAATCTGTCGTGGGTTTTTTTGATAAATTAAAAAAATCGTTGGCCAAGACGCGGGACAACTTCACCAACAAAATTGAGCAGTTAATCATTGGTTATGCCGATATTGACGAAGAGTTCTTGGAGGAATTGGAAGAGACGCTCATTATGGCGGATGTGGGCGCCAATACTGCCGTTGAATTGATGAAGGCGGTTCGTCAAGGCATTAAGCAAAAGGAAATCAATGTTCCGGCTGATCTGAAGCCTTTCTTGGCAAAAAAAATCACCGAATTGATGCGGGACGACGGCGCGGAACCGATTGCCGCCGAAAAACCGCTGATAATTCTTATGACCGGGGTCAACGGTGCGGGTAAAACCACGACAATCGGCAAATTGGCCGCTTATTACAAAGGGCAGGGCAAGCGGGTTTGTCTGGCCGCAGCGGATACTTTCCGCGCCGCCGCCGGTGAGCAGCTTGAGGTGTGGGGCAAACGCACGGCTTCACTCGTCATCAAGCACGGCGAAGGCGCCGATCCGGCGGCGGTTGCTTTTGACGCCGTAAACGCCGCCAAGGCGCGTCGGTATGATGTGCTGATTATTGACACGGCGGGGCGCTTGCAGACCAAAGCCAATTTGATGGAAGAATTGAAAAAAATAAGTCGCGTTGTGGCACGCGCCGTTCCCGGAGCGCCGCATGAAACATTGCTGGTCTTGGATGCCGTGACGGGACAAAATGCGGTCAGCCAAGCGCAACTTTTCACCAAAGCGGCGCCGGTTACGGGCATTGTGTTGACGAAGCTTGACGGTACGGCCAAAGGCGGCGTTGTCATAAGCATCAAACGTGATTTGGGAATTCCTATAAAATGGATCGGTATCGGCGAAGCCATGGACGATTTGCGACCGTTTGATGCGGCCGCATTTGCCGAAGCCTTGCTTGGCAATTCGTCATCGACGACGGAAACTTGAGGCAAAAGAAACGCCCTCCCGTTTGGGAGGGCGTTTCTTTTGCGAAAAACAACAATTTTAGGGAACCTCTAAAGACTATCTTTTTTGGGCTTCGCCCAAA
>CAJORE010000225.1 GCA_905236595.1 uncultured Selenomonadaceae bacterium
CCTATTTGTTTCAAAATTTTCCCGATATGGAAGAGGGCGTCTTGACCAAGACCCGCGCCGGAATTGTTTGCTCCGAATCTTTGGCGAAGTTGGCGACGGATTTGGGTATGGGCAAAATGCTTCTTTTGGGGCATGGCGAAGACCAAAACGGCGGACGAACCCGGATATCAATATTGGAGGATGCGTTTGAGGCCGTTATCGGCGCGATATACGTCGATGGCGGTTGGGAAGTTGCCCGCGATTATGTGTGGCGGCAGTTGGCGGCGGAGTTTGCCGCCATTAAGCAAGGCGGCGGTGAATCGAAAGATTATAAGTCGCTGTTGCAGGAACTGGTGCAACAAAATCCCGACGGGCAGGTTTCCTACGAGCTTATTGACGCCACGGGACCGGATCATGCCAAAACGTTTACCATGGCGGCGATCGTTGGCGGTGTCCGCATTGGCATCGGCGTGGGACACAGCAAAAAAGCCGCCGAACAAAACGCGGCGCAACAAGCGTTGGGAAATTTTCCGCGAGCCGCCTCTTGATGTGATGATATGTAAAACGACCAAAGTATTTGCGGACTTTACAAATACTTTGGTCGTTTGTTATAATATACGGAAATTGAAGGAAATATTTTCGGCAGGCAGTCTCCCCAATTTCGTAGCAAAACGGTGAGACGTAAAGGAAATCTTTGGAAACGCATTTTTACTCGCCGTTTATCGCGCAGAAGATATGGCAGACGGCTATACCAAAACGGTTCCGGAGATGACCTTCGGAAATTTGTGGCTGATAACGAAAGAGGAATGTATTTTGAAAGTTCGCACACGGTTTGCTCCTTCGCCGACGGGATTTATGCACATCGGCAATTTACGGACGGCGCTTTATGCTTATTTGTTTGCCCGCAAAGAGAACGGGACATTTATTTTGCGCATTGAGGACACGGATCGTACCCGCTATGTGGAGGGAGCGACGGAAGTAATCAAGAATACTTTGAAAGAGGCCGGGCTTCATTGGGACGAAGGTCCGGACGTGGGCGGCGATTATGCGCCGTACGTTCAAAGCGAACGGATGGCGATATACAAAAAGTATGCCGACGAGCTGGTGAATAACGGCCACGCTTACCGTTGCTTTTGTTCGGACAGCGATAAGGGCGATGAGGCTAATTTTGCCGAAAAAGGTTGCCCTTGCCGCGACATTGATGCGGACGAAGCCGCAAAAAGAGCGGCGGCGGGCGAGAGTTACGCCATTCGGCAAAAGATGCCCCGGGTCGGCGAGACGACATATCACGATGTTTTGCACGGCAATATCACCATTGAAAATCGCGAGTTGGAGGATCAGATTCTTCTAAAGAGCGATGGTATGCCCACTTACAATTTTGCCAACGTCATTGACGATCACTTGATGGACGTGACGCACATTATCCGCGGCGAAGAGTTCATAACGTCTACGCCCAAGCACGTTTTGTTGTACGATGCTTTTGGTTGGGACAAACCCGTGTTTATTCACCTTGCGCCCGTCATGGGGAAAAACGCCGACGGATCGACGGCCAAACTCAGCAAACGTCATGGGGCAACGGGTTTTTCCGATCTGACGGCTTTGGGATATTTGCCGACGGCCATTGTAAACTATGTGGCGCTTTTGGGTTGGAATCCCAAGAACACCAACGAAGAAATTTTTTCGTTAGATGATTTGACGCGGCTTTTTTCGTTGGAGGGATTGAGTAAATCACCGGCGGTCTTTGATTACGACAAATTGGGCTGGGTGAACGGTGAATATTTTAAGCGTATGACGGATGCGGAATTTGCCGCCGTCGCACGTCCCTTTGCGGGGGATTTGCCGCCTAATGTCGCGGCGAATTGGACGAATTTGGCGGCCTTGCTGAAAACGCGTCTGACCCACTTGGCGCAGATTCCCGTCGAGATAGATTTCCTATTAAAGATGCCCGCTTTTGATGCCGCGCTCTATGAAAACAAGCGCAACAAAATCAATCCGGCGGCGGCGGAGGAGATTTTGCCGCCGGTAATTGAAGTGCTCGGTGCTGTTGAGGCGGAAAAGTGGCAGAACGATGTTCTGTATGCAAAATTAAACGAGCACATTGCCGCCGTCGGCCAAAAGAAGGGCGCGGTCATGTGGGCGGTTCGCATTGCCGTCGCCGGCAAGAGCGTAACGCCCGGCGGCGCGACGGAGCTTTTGGCGATACTGGGCAAAGATGAGGCGATTTTGCGTTTGCGGCGCAGTTTAGACTCGTTAAAGGCGGGAACCTATGGAACTGCATGATTTTGCCGGGGCAATAAACTTAAACCAGCTTGATGAAAAAACACGATATGTACAGTTGGCGGATTTTGTGCGCCGCAAAATAAAGAGCGGCCAATTTGCGGCGGGGGAGAAGATGATCCCCGAGACGGATCTGTGCAAGTTCCTTAATCTCAGTCGCACAACGGTGCGGCAGGCTATGGAGCTTTTGGTAAACGAAGGTATAATCATTCGTTACCGGCGCAAGGGTTCCTTTATCGCCGACGCAAAAATGAAGCGACAGCTGAACAATTTGTACAATTTCTCGGATAATATGCGGGAAATGGGCGTGACACCGTCATCAAAGGTGATAAAGCAGGAGATTGTCCGTGCCTCGGCGGAGATTAGCCGCCTGTTTTGCTTGCCGAAGGGGAACGATACGATTTTTTCGTTGGAGCGGGTGCGCCTGGCCGATGAGAAACCGGTATTGGTCGAGAAAACGGCCATACCGTATTATCTTTGTCCGGGCATTGAGAAAAATGATTTTTCCCGTGAATCACTTTACAACGCCTTGGGGTTGTCTTACGCATTGCGGCTTAATCACGCCACGGAAACCATTGCCGCAATTTTAATCCCCGATAAGGAGGCGCGCCTGTTAAAGTGTCATTTTCGCGATGCCGGTTACAAAATCACGCGCACGGCGTATCTTGACAACGGCAATGTTTACGAGTACACGACTTCCGTAACCCGTGCCGATATGTGTGAGTTTCATGTGGATCTTTATCATAAGGAACATACGCCGCTCAATATTACGCGGTCGATAAATTTGGGATAACAAATTCGCCCCTCTTTTTGGAGGGGCGAATTTGTTTTTTCGGGCAGTACCGACGGACTGTTTTGGTATCGCCGTTTGTTGCGGCAAAAGTTTTGCAACAAGCAATTTTTCGCCGGTCGTTTCATGCTCCGGCGCGTTTGTTCAATTTTTGGGCGAGGGTGTTGCCGAGGAATTGGACGACTTGCACCAAGATTATCAAAATTATTACGGTGGCAATCATTACTTCGGGACGGAACCGTTGGTAGCCGTAGCGAATGGCCAAGTCTCCCAAACCGCCGCCGCCGATGGCTCCCGCCATTGCCGATTCACCGACTAATGCTATGACAACCGTCGTTAATTGGCTGACGATGCCCGGCGCCGCTTCCGGCAGGAGAACGCGATTGATTATTTGCAACGGCGTGGCGCCCATGGCAAGCGCCGCTTCCACCAAACCGTAGGGAACTTCCTTGAGCGCCGTCTCCACCTGTCGCCCGATGAAAGGGACGGAGGCTATTACCAACGGCACCATTGCCGCCGTTGTGCCGATGGCGCTGCCGACGATAAAGCGCGTCAACGGGATTATGGCCACCATTAAAATGATGAACGGTATGGAACGGATGGCGTTTACCGTCGAACCGACGATTTTGGCGACAGCGGCATTTTCCAAAATTTCCCCTTTGCCCGTGGTATGCAAAATAACGCCCAAGGGTATGCCGAAGACGGTGGCAATGGCCATGGACACCGTGACCATGTACACCGTTTCGCCTAAGGCTTTAACGATTAACGATACCATGTCGGCGGACATAGCCGATCACCTCCATTCGTAAGTCGTGCGCTTTAAGGTAATCCATGGCGGCCGCAAGCGCCGATTGTTCGCCGGTGATGCCGATTATCATGCGACCGAAGGGAATACGGCGGATTTGATCCAAATTTCCAAAGAGCATGGTACATTCAATTTGCGGAAAAGCGCGGATCATTCCGGCAATGACCGGATCGTCCGCCGATTCGCCCAAGAAGATGAGCCGCAAAAGAAGATAGCTGTCCGGCGAATATTCCTGCTCGACTGCCCCGTCGCGAAATGCCGTGGGCAAATCGTTGGACAGGAGGACGCTGATGAATTCTTTGGTTATCGGCTGTCCGGGATTGGTGAACACATCGACCACCGATCCTGATTCGGCAATGACGCCGCCGTCGATAACGGCCACTTTGTCGCAAATATCTTTGATGACTTGCATTTCGTGGGTTATGACGACCACCGTCAAGTGCATTTGCCGATTTATTTGCCCGATAAGTTCCAACACGCCTTTGGTCGTTTGCGGATCAAGGGCGCTGGTCGCTTCGTCGCACAGCAGTATGTTGGGATCGGAGGCCAATGCGCGGGCGATGCCCACCCGTTGTTTTTGGCCGCCGGAAAGTTGCGCCGGGTACCGCTCCGCAAAATCTTTCAGCCCCACAAGCTCTAACAGAGGACGAACCTTTTTTTCGACGGTCGTGTCGTCCGTGCCGACGAGTTTCAGCGGGAAGGCAATGTTGTCGTACACGTTGGCCGAGGACAACAGGTTGAAATGTTGGAAAATCATGCCGATTTTCTTGCGCGCTGATCTAAGATCGGCGGCGTTTAGGGCGGTCATATCCTTACCGTCGATTATGACTTGTCCGCCGTCGGGCGCTTCAAGCATATTGATGCAACGAATGAGCGTGGATTTCCCCGCGCCGCTCTTGCCGATTATTCCGTAAATCTCGCCGGTGGCGATGGTAAGGTTGATTCCTTTGAGAGCCGCCACCGGTCCGGTATCGCCGTAATAAGTTTTCGTAAGATTTTTAATTTCGATCAAGAGGTCTGACCTCCCGCATAAATTATTTCTTGCCCGTTGGCCAAAAGCGCCCGTCGCCTGATGTCGGCCCGTTGTGCATCAACGCCGATGGCGGACAATACTTCGGCCGGTTTTATGCTGCCGTCAGCGGCTGTTTTTATTGTCAGCGACAACAATGTGCGGTCGGGTTGTTCGGCGGTAACGGTCAACGGTTCGGCCAAGTATTTTTTGAGATCTTTTTGCCGCGTTTTTTTCGGGGTGACGCGGGTGAAAATAAATTCTTTTGCCGCATTTAATTTGTCAATACGCTCGCGCATGATCCGGCGGCCGGTTTCGTCGGCGGCGGGCAATGCCACCGTGTACACGGCGGTGTCGGCGATTTCGCTTAGTGACTTGTGCCGGGGGGGGATTTTTTCCATGGCGATAAGCTTGGCGCCCTCGGGCAATTCCGTTTGCAACCGGCGGAAAACTTCGTCAACGGGTAAATCTTCTTTTAGCGTCAGGTCAAAATATTCGGATTCGCTGGTCGAACCGACGGCCAGCGCC
>CAJORE010000226.1 GCA_905236595.1 uncultured Selenomonadaceae bacterium
TAATTTTTTACCGCATTGGGGCCGGCATTATAAGCCGCCACCGCATTTCTTACGTTGCCGCCAAAATCACCCAACAACTGACTGATATAACGAACACCGCCGTCAATGTTTTCCTCGGTATCGTATGGGTTTACGCCCAAGGCTTTCGCCGTGTCCGGCATAAGTTGCATAACCCCGATGGCTCCCGCCGGCGATACCGCCGCTTGATTGCCCGCCGATTCCACCTCAGCTATGGCCGACGCCAAACGGCTGTCAACGCCGTAACGTGCCGACGCTTCCGCCAAAAAACGTGTCACATCGTCGCCGCCCGCCGCCGTTTTCGCCGCCTCATCATACAGCGACGGCACTTCATAATTTCCGTTTACGTCTGCATGAGCGTAATCATAGCCGTTTTGCATCATGGCCGCGTCATCTTTTGGCTTAATCGGCACAAGCGACGATAAATCCGCTACTCCGGCCGACTGCGCCACCGCCTCTTTAATACCGCCCGGCTTGGCAAGTTTTGTTGCATTGTCGGTTGCGCCGGTCGCATCCGTTGCCGCATTTTTCTTCGCAGCTTCCGCCCCGCTCACCTTGCCGGAATTTTTCATCTTTTCTATTTCATTGCGCAAATTGTCGGCAAAATCCGCCCCTTGAAGCATTTGCCGCGGATCGCCGAAGGTCTGTTCAATTTCGGCAATGCGCCGCCTTACGGCGGTAATGCCTTCCAAATTTATCATCGGTCATACGCCTCTTACAAACTAAGTCCTTCGTATTGATAATTGCAAGCCTATCTCGTCAAGCATCTTTTGCTCTTCAAAAAGCGCCTCGGCTTGATATTCCTTCCACCGTTTTTCCTTCAGTTGCTCAATGCTTTTTAAGTAGCTCATAACCTTCATAAGCTCATTCAAACATTGTTGCTTCTCGCTTCGCGCTTTCAAAATAACCTGCTGCTGGTTCTCAATCTGCGTACGCTTCCAATTAAAGAAACTGTTGAACATCATAATCCGTCCGACGGTTATGCTTTTGCCTTCGCCGGTAAGTTCGTCGTAATCGCGTTGCCCCTCCTGCATTTGCACCAAAAGCTCCTGCAGGGCCGCCCGTTCTTCTTCAACACGCCGCGATGCCTGAGCAAATTTGACCTCGGCATCTTCTTTCTTCATGCGCGTAACTTTTAGGAGTGTCTCAAGTTGAAATTTGAATTTCTTCATAACAGACCACGACGCACGCTACACACGCATCACTTACCGCCGCTTATGCCCAAAAGCTTCTTTTCGGTGGTTGCATAATCGTCAACTTCATAAATGTCTTGGCACAAAAAGTCATTGATTTTGTCAATCTTGGCTATTGCTTCGTCAATCTTCGGGCTGGAACCCTTTACATAAGCTCCGATATGAATAAGGTCTTCGGCGTCTTTGTAGACCGCCATCAGCGAACGCATCTGTTGCGCCGCCTTCAAATGATCCTTAGTGACAACTTCATTCATGACACGGCTTACGCTCGGCAGAACATCAATGGCCGGGAAATGGTTCTGCGCCGCTATCGCACGGCTCAAAACAATATGTCCGTCCAAAATCGAACGCACGGCGTCGGCAATCGGCTCATTCATATCATCGCCGTCAACCAGCACCGTATATATGCCCGTTATAGATCCCGTATTGCTCGTACCTGCCCGCTCCAAAAGTTTCGGCAAAATCGCAAACACCGACGGCGTATATCCACGCGTCGCCGGCGGTTCGCCAATGGTAAGACCCACTTCGCGTTGCGCCATGGCAAATCGCGTCACCGAGTCCATCATCAAAATAACCTTGTGTCCCTTGTCGCGAAAATACTCGGCTATCGCCGTACCGGTCATCGCGCCTTTTAAGCGCACCAGCGCCGGTTGATCGCTGGTGGCGACAACGACCACGGAGCGTTTCAATCCTTCCTCGCCCAAGTCCCGCTCAATGAAATCGCGAACCTCGCGTCCGCGTTCGCCGATAAGCGCGATAACGCTTATGTCGGCCTCCGTATTGCGGGCTATCATGGACAACAATGTCGACTTGCCGACACCCGAACCCGCCATAATGCCGATACGCTGTCCCTGCCCCATCGTGATAAGTCCGTCAATGGCGCGAACCCCCACATAAAGCGATTCGTTTATGCGTGGCCGATCAAGCGGCGACGGCGGCGGAGCCGTCAACGGGTACTCTTCGGCGGACAGAATCGGGCCTTTGTCATCCATCGGGTTGCCCAAGCCGTCCAACACCCTGCCCAAAAGTTCATCGCCGACTTTTACCTTCAGCGTCTTTTGCGCCGAAATAACCTCACAGCCGGGGCCGATACCTTGCATATCACCAACCGGCATAAGCATGACGCGACCTTCGCGAAAACCGACAACTTCGGCCGGCACCGGCGGCATCCCCGAAAAATGCGAGTGAATATAACACAACTCACCGACGGATACGGGAGGTCCTTGAGACTCAATGACCAACCCGATAACCTGCGTCACCTTGCCGATAAGTTGCACGGGAGTGCAAGCCGACACGGCATTTATAAATTTTTGTTTGTCAATGTTAAGTTCCATTGATTTATCCAGCTTGCGTTGCGGCAATTCTCTTTTGCAAAACGCCGCGCACGGCATCTTCCAAAGTCTTTATCTGCGTAGACAATCGTGCGTCAACACCGCCGCTTTCCGTTTCAATGACACAATCGCCCGGGACAAGGCTTTCATCGGCCACAACTTCAAGATCGGCGTTGCCGCCGGTCAACAATCCGCGAAATTCATCCCGCGCCATCAGCACAAAATCATAACCGGCGGGAGCGACGTGAATCTTTATCTCTTTTTGGTCGCGCACCTTCATAAGCGCACTCTTTACTGCCGGCAAAATAATTTGCGGCACATCTATGAATTGTTGCGGAATAACTTTCCCGACAGCCGTCACAATTATTTCGGCAAAATCTTGCTCCGCCTGCACCAAATATTCCTGCGCCGCCGCCTTGGCCGTCGCCACGACGTGTTCGGCGTTTTGCACCGATTCGGCCAACCGCGCCGCCATAACGTTCTCGGCTTTTTTCAACCCTTCTTCGTGTCCGGCCTTGAAGCCTTCGTCGCGCCCCACCTTAAAGCCCTCGTCATGAGCGGCTTTTTTTGTTTGTTCGCGCAACTTGTCGCACTCGCCTTTTACGGCGGCGCGAAGCTGTTCCGCCTCGGCATTGGCCGCCTCTTTCAAAGCGGCAATTTCGCTTTCGGCCGTGGTTCTTAGCAATTCCGCCTGTTCCTTGGCGGCATTTTTGAGGTTATCCGCCTCGGCTTCCGCTTCTTGCGTCAGTATTGCCGCCTTGACGTCGGCTTCCTTCAGCTTATCAATCGCTCGCTGTTCTTTGGCGGCAATCTCGGCCAACATCGTATTTACGGCTTCATCGTCTTT
The DNA here is from genome assembly GCA_905236595.1 of uncultured Selenomonadaceae bacterium. GTDB lineage: Bacteria > Bacillota > Negativicutes > Selenomonadales > Selenomonadaceae > CAJORE01. Next base: position 3,390 of record CAJORE010000226.1, read on the forward strand.
GGTCGCATGATTCGCCTTGTGTTCCTTAACGGCGCCGACATCGTCATCATCATCATCTTCTTCGTCGGCTTCTTCGTCATCCTCCGCATCATCATAATCGTCATCCTTTTCGGGATACGGATTGATTTTGAAGGACTCCTGTTGCCATGCAAAACCCTTAATGACCTTACTATACAATCATCTCGTCCCCTTGTCCGCGGGAAACAACGATCTCGCCCTTATCCTCCAATACGCGGATAATATTGACGACTTTCTGCTGGGCTTCTTCTACGTCGCGAATCTTCACCGGACCCATATATTCTATTTCTTCGCGCAACATATCGGCGGCGCGCTTACTCATATTCTTAAAGACTTTCTCCGAAACCTCGGCAGGTGTCGCTTTCAAAGCCAAGGACAAATCCTTGCTGTCCACGTCGCGCAACACCATTTGCAACGAACGATCGTCCAGCATGACAATGTCCTCGAACACAAACATGAGCCGCTTGATTTCCTCGGCCAGTTCGGGGTTGTCCACTTCCAAGCTCTCGATGATGGATTTTTCCGTCGTACGATCCACGCGGTTCAAAACCTCGACAATCGCCTTTACACCGCCCGCCGTCGTGAAATCCTGGGTCATCAACGCCGAAAGCTTACGTTCAAGCACTCGCTCTACTTCGCGAATAACATCCGGTGACGTCCGATCCATAACGGCAATGCGCTTGGCAACGTCCGCTTGCGCTTCGCTTGGGAGCGACCCCAAAACCACCGCCGCCTGTTCCGGCGCAAGATACGCCATAATCAGCGCAATGGTCTGGGGATGTTCGTTTTGAATAAAGTTCAACAGCTGCGACGCGTCGGTTTTCCTCAAGAAGTCGAAGGGACGTACCTGCAAGCTCGTGGTAAGGCGGTTGATAATATCCATCGCCTTGTCGGAGCCGAGAGCTTTCTCCAAAACACTCTGCGCGTACTCCAATCCGCCCGAAGAAATATAATCCTTCGCCATCGCCATCTGATAAAATTCGCTGACGACGGCGGCCTTTTGTTCGGAGGTGACTTTCTTTAGGCTGGCGATCTCCAAGGTTATGCGTTCAATTTCATCGTCATCCAAATGCTGGAAGAGTTTCGCCGAATACTCCGGCCCCAACGCAATAAACAGTATCGCCGCTTTTTGCTGATTACTGAACTCCTGATCATCGGGTTCATCATCATACATATCCCGTTTGCTGTCCTTCTTTGCCATGTTACTCTTCCTCCGCGAGCCACGTCTTCACCAACATGGCAATTTCCGCCGGGCGGGTATCAATGAGGTTCAAAATGGCCTGCATCTCATCCTGCTGGCGTTTTTCTTCTTCGGTGAGTTCTTCTTCCGCCACTTCGTCTTCCGCCCCTTCTTCGCCTCCGGCTCCGGCGACATCTTTGCCCATCGCCGCCGCCAAGAGCGCTTCCGCCGCTTCGCGTTCGGCTGCGACTTCGGCTTCGGCCGCTTCGCGCGCCGCCGCCTCCGCCGCCGCCAATTCTTCGGCTATACGTTGCTGCTCCAAGAGAGCCAACCGACGTGCTTCGGCTTCTTCGGCCTCGCGTTGCAGACGTTTTTTCCTCCGCCAATAAAGATAAGCAAGAATTGCCAACAACAGCAACACAAAAAAGCTGACCCATGCGTAGAAAATACGCTGTTGCCGCTGGCGTTCGGCCTCTTCCGCCGCCCGTCTGCGATCTTCGGCTTCGGTACTGAACGGCAACGGCTCGACGGAAACGGTATCACCGCGCTCGGGGTTTATGCCCGCCGCCGAACTCACCGCCCGCACCAAGCTGTCTTGTTGCGCGGCCGTTACACTTTCATCGACCAAAACAGCCACCGTCAAACGCCGAATGGAACCCGGCGACGCGATGATTTTCTGTCTCTCTTCGTTTATCTCGTAATTCTTTATCGATTCGGCGCGTGAATAATCGGCGTTGGCATTGCCGTTCTCCGCCACATAACCGGGGACGTTGCTTTGGATTCCCGCCGCACCGCCGGGATACGTGGAGTTGCCGCTGTATGTTTCGTTAATGTCTTGCTGGCTTCTTATAATGCCCGACTCATCGACAACGGGGGTAAAAATCTGTCGATCCGTTTGCCGTTGGTCGAAATCCAACTCGACGCTGACCTGCGCCACCGCTTTGCGTTCGCCCAAAGTCTGATCAAGGAGCGACTGCAAATTGCGTTGCAACCGCGTCTCGACTTTGCGCGTCATCTCAAGCTGTGTCATCGTCAAATGACTGACGCTAAGTTCCGCGTCTTCATCGGGATCGTTTAATATTTTGCCCGTATCGTCTACGATAGTAATATTCTCCGGCGACAAGCTTTGGACGCTGTGCGCCACCAAATTTACTATGCCTTTTATTTCCTTCTTCGTCAGTTGCTCTTCTTCCGGCAAATCCGGCATCAACATAAGCATAATGGAGGCCGTCGCCGGTTTTTCGTTCTTTTTGTAGAGGCTGTCCTCTTGAAGGACTATATGAACCCGTGCCTTTTGCACGGCGCGTATCTGTTCAATCGTTCGCGTCAGTTCGCCCTGTATCGCTTGAAGATAATTGACCTTGTTTTGAAATTCCGTCACGCCAAGTTTACTGTCATCAAACAGTTCAAAGCCTTTGTTGCCGCGGGGCAAACCTTCAACGGCAAGCGCCATACGCAAATCATGCACCGTCGCCGACGGAACCAAAATCGTCGTCCCTCGCGGCGTCTCCTCGATCGTGTACGCAACCTGACGTTCTTTTAAGTTATCTGCCACCTCGCCCGCATCTTTGGCTTCCATGTTCGTAAAGAGCGGAACCATTTCCGGTTTGGAACCGTACATAAAGCCGATTCCCAATATAATAGCAATAACAGCGATAACAGCGGCCAAGAGTATGTACCGTTGCCGTGTGTCGAACCGTTCCCACAGCTGACGGTAACGCTCTCTCCAATCTGCCAAAAATCTCACCCTTTCAGGTACTGTTACGACAAACGCAAGCCCACTAACTTCCCAGCACGGATGAACGCATTTATCCCGTTTGTCGCAAAAGCGTTACCTAAGCCGTGACTTATCTTGTCGCTTATACCTGCATGCGCATGATTTCCTGATAAGCGCTAAGCGCCCTGTTTCTCAACTGAAGAGTAAGATTTAACGCGATGTCGGCTTTTTGCGCCGCAACCATAACTTCGGAAATATCCTCAACTCTGCCTGCCGCCAACGCCGCCGTACGCTCATCGGCCTGTAATTGCAACGCATTTGACCGCTTTAACGCATCCACCAAATATTCGCCAAACGTCGGCGGCGCTTCTTTCTGTATCGTTTCGCCAAGATGACTCCGCGCACTCATTTGCACCGGGGTCATCTGCAAGGCTTCCATCTCCATTACAAAACCACTTCCTCACCCAAGACAAGCATCGCTCCGCATTTATCTGTTGCCCATCTCCATTGCTTTTGACGCCATACTCTTGGCGGCGGTTATAACGGCGTTGTTCGCCTCGTAAGCACGCGACGCCGTAATCATATCCACCATTTCGGCAACAATGTTCACGTTGGGGTGTTCCACATAACCGTCGGCATTGGCATCGGGATGGCCGGGATCGTAAACCAAAGGCCCGTCTTCCTCGTCACGATTTATGGAAACGGCACGAACCCCTTCCCCGGCTTTTAGCTCCTTGTTGTGTCCCAACGACATATGCAAAAACTTTTCAAACGGTTTTTCCGGCTTCGTGCGCGGCGTAAAAACAACATAACGCCTGTGATAAGCTCCGCCTTCGCGGGTTCTGGTGGTGTTGGCGTTGGCGATGTTGTTGCTTATAACGTCCATACGGAGACGTTCGGCCGTAAGTCCCGACGCCGCCGCATCAATACCCAAAAACATACCCATGATTTTCCCCTCAATAA
>CAJORE010000227.1 GCA_905236595.1 uncultured Selenomonadaceae bacterium
CACCACTACGCTTCGTCGTCATTCCAAATCTTCCGAAAAAATCCCTCGGCAATGGCACGAACTCATTTATGCAGTGTTTCCTTAATTATGAATAAGTTTAACGTTTGCGGAGGGAGGCAAGAAAGTTGCGGCGTTTTTGTTTCACGTGAAACATTCGGGCAAATGCAAAACCGTTTTCGGTGCCGTCCGTTGTGTCCTCGTAGCGGCAGTCGGATAGTGAGAACGAACTTGTTGATGTCCTTTTTATCGGAGGTGAGCCATGTTTATATACAATGCCGTGCTTACGACGCTTGATCCCGAAGAGGTTCGCCGTTATGCCGGATTGCAACGCGCCGAAAATTTTGACGAAACCATGATTATTGCCGCGTGTGAGGAGGCAATAATTTTAATCGAGCCGCAAGGGGTGTGGCAAGAGTATGATTACGACGCCGTACGGCAAGTGATTTTTTCCGATGGGGAAGAATTTGTTGTCGGCGGTAAGAACGTCGGAAAACATCTTGCCGAATGTGAAAAAGTAATTGTGCTGGCGGTGACGGTCGGAGAGACAATCGAAAATGAAATTACGGCAAAATTCGCCGACGGCGAATATGCGGCGGCAATATTGCTTGATGCCGCCGCAACCACCGCTGTTGAACAGGTTGCCGATGAAATGGAAAAGGTTTTGCGTCGCAATGTCGAGCCGCGGGGTTTTTTGATGAAGCGGCGTTTTTCGCCGGGGTATGGTGATTGGCCGCTTGCGGAGCAGACGAATGTGACGCGTTTATGTCATGCCGATAGGATCGGGATTACTTTGTCGAGCAGTCTGATGCTTGTGCCACGCAAATCGGTAACGGCGATAATCGGACTTGTGCGAAGGCATGACGGTGAATGTGACAATTTGGCATTATCAACGACGGGGTGCGAATTTTGCGCCAAGAAAGATTGCCCCTCACGACGTGATAAATCATGAACGAAGAACTTCGGACGGGTAAGACAAACATGACGTATATATACCGCTATATTTCGCCGTTGGGGATAATTACCATGGCGAGTGACGGGAAGGCTTTGAGCGGACTTTGGTTCGACGGGCAAAAACATTTTGCCGCGACCGTCGGCGATGATACGGACGAAAAAAAACTCCCCGTATTCGAGGAGGTGGTAAAGTGGCTTGATATTTATTTTGGCGGTTCCGTGCCGCGCTTTACGCCGCCGCTTTTGTTGAGCGGTTCTGTTTTTGGCCGTGGGGTGTATGAGGAATTATTAAATGTGTCCTACGGGCGCACAATAACCTATGGCGAGCTTGCCGCCAAAATTGCCGTCAAGTTTGCCAAAACACGGGTTGCGGCACGAGCCGTTGGCAACGCTGTGTCGCGAAATCCCGTTGCGCTTATCGTGCCGTGTCATCGCGTTATCGGCGCCAAAGGCAACTTGGTCGGTTACGCCGGAGGCATTGAGAGAAAACGATATTTGTTGCAGTTGGAAAGTATGATTCGGTTGTGACGGGATCGTCGGTTGAAAAGCGCGTTTGTGGTTAAGCGGGCGTGATATGTCTGTCGCACGGACGCATAACGCAGGGTTGATTAAAACTTAACAAAATTATTATTGTAACGGATCGGGACCAAAACGGTTATCGCCGACGGTTCCTTTGGCAAATAACAAATATATGCCCGGGATTATGCCGACTATAGGTATGAACGTTGTCAACACCCACCAGCCGGAACGATCAACGTCGTGAAAGCGGCGTATTTGAAGCATGGTGGACGAAGTAAGCACAACTATTGATGCTGTTACTATAAATACGGCTAATATAAGTACCGTTGTACTAATGTCAATGTTATGATTATTGTTGTTGGCGACTTCGATTATCGAGATGGCGACGGCAAGAAGCACGTTTATTATGCCGATTGCCACGGTGCGTTTGATGTAACGTAAACGATTGAGGCGTTTCTTATAGGAAAAAAAATTTTCTTTTAGGCCGATGTCCGGTTCGTAGGTTCCTTTGGTGAGTATGGTGGTGTCGTTGCTGTCATGCTCTTGTATATGGCCGCAAATTTCGCAAAAATTTGCGTTGTCGGGTAAAGTATGGCCGCATGAGGAGCACTGTTTGACCATGGGTAACCGTCCTTTCGTTGCCGGATAATGCCTCGCAAAAAGGGCGAATCAAACGATTCGCCCTTTTGTCATGCCGCTATGTCAACATTTGCGCCGCGGTACTTATTGTCCGCGTCGGATTCCTTCATGTCTTTTTGGTATGGATTATCTTCGTTGAAGTACTTTATTTGGGTATGGGTCACGCCGCCGGCGATGTAAGTTCTGCCACATTCGGGACAAATAGCCGTCCTTAGGCGAACGGTGGCCTGCTCGACTTCGCCGTCATTTTCTTCGGCTTTTTGGTAGGCGTTGGCCACATGCTCGTGTTCGTGGCTTAGAACCACTTGGGCGGCATTGTCGGGATCAATATGCCCGGGCGCTTTGAAGGACACGTCCATCTCGTCGGAACCGTCCTGATACTTGCGGTTCTTGCAAGTTTGACATTCGTCCGGCGATGATTTGTACCCCGGCTTGCGTTTGGCGTCCTCATCGACCGTTGCATCGTCGGCACCATTTGGCGAAGCCTGTTGTGCGTACGGTGAATTTTCCTGCGGGTCGTTCACGGGCGAACTTGCATAACCGGAGCCGTAACCCCAAGTACCGTAACCGACGCCGATACTTCCTATAGGCATGACAGATACCTCCATCCTTAAAGGAACCCCGATAAATTCTTTACCAACAGATCGGCATAAAGACAAAAACAGCCTGCGACTTACATACTGCGAGTCGCAGGCAAACGCGTCACGCCAAGCGAGCCGCCATTTTCATTCCCTTAACGCTGTCGAGCCATTCATCGACCGCCGTCTCGTCATCTTTGGCCGCCTCAAGACCGGCGTAAGCGCGAAAATTAGCGTTGCCCATGACTTTGGCTGCCTTTGAAAACTGCCGAACACGCGCATGAACCTTTATTACGCCGTCTTGCCATTGGGATGAAACTTCCATTTTCATAGTATCCTTCTCCTCCGTTAAATTTGCAAAATGAACACATCCTCAAGTCCATGTCGCAATCCGAACGAAGGAAGCGCGGCGTTTCAAAAAGCACGGGAATCCTTTATTATATTAGCAAAACATGACGCCGAAAGCAAGAATTTTTTTTGCTTTCGGCGCCGTGTTTTGATTATTTTTCTTCCAACAGGGCGAGCATCTCGTCGTAGTCCTTTTTCAGTCGGCAGTATTCGTCGGCAATTTCGAGAGCGGCCATAACGCTTATGCGTGTACCTTGAAAGGTGCGTGTCCGTTTGGCGACGCTTTTCATGCGTGTATCGACCATGTTGGCGAGCATACGCACATATTCCGGATCGTTATCGCTTTTTATGGGGTATGTGTCGCCGAAAATTTCCACGGAAACCTTGCCGTTAGTCGCCCCGTTCGGCAACTGGGGGGTATTGTCGGCCATTGTTTTCGCCCCCTTAACTGCGAATTTCCGCGCCGAAGCGATTGGTTAATTGGTCAATGATTCCGTTTACGGCAATATCGACTTCGGCGTCGGTAAGAGTTTTGTCGGTGGCTCTAAAGGTCAGGGCAAAGGCCAAGCTTTTTTTGCCGGACGCTATTTGATTGCCTTCATACACATCAAACAGCGTGGCCGAGGCGAAATATTTGCCGCCGGCTTTAACGATGGCTGTTTGTACGTCGCTGACGGCGAGGTCTTTGGCGACGACGATCGCCAAGTCACGGCTGACGGCGGGGGATTTGGGCAGTTCGCCGAAACTTTCCTTTTTGCCGGCGTAGTGCATGATGGTTTTCAATTCGCCCTCAAAAACGTACATTTCCGTCGTACCGGCGTCGAAATTCTTTGCCACCGTCGGGTGCAGTTCGCCGAAAGAAATTAACGTGTCCCGTCCTTTGCGGATAACCGCCGCTTTGCCGGGGTGCAAAAGGTAAAAAAGCGGGCAATTTTCCTCGTTGGCAATTTCGACGGTGTATTTTTCGACGGCGATTTTTGCCAGCAATTCTTCAATGATGCCCTTCAGATCGTAGAAATCGACTTTGTTTTTGCTTTGTGTCCAGCCGACCGGTTCGCGATTGCCGGTTATGATTCCCGCCAACATTGTCACCTCGCGGGGTTGTTCGGTGAGGGGCAATTCCTTAGGCAAGAATACGGGCGCGATTTCAAACAGGCGCACATCTTCGTTTTTGCGGGCAAAGTTGCGCATGGTGTTTTCAAGAATACTTGCGAGAAGAGAAGTCCTTATGAGCGGCTGTTCATCCGTTAAAGGGTTCACTACGGGAATGGCTTGGCGCAGAATGTTGTCGGCGGGAACCTGCATTTTGTCAAACATTGATTCGTTGGTGAAGCTGAATGACAGTTCTTCGTTAAGTCCCAGCGCGGCCAATGCGTCGCGCACGTTGTCGGCAAACACCTGTTCACGGCTCTCGCGACCCTGCTGTATGTGTCCCGCGGGGAGTGTGGCGGGGATATTGTCAAAGCCGTAGCAACGGGCAAACTCTTCCGATATATCCTCCATGATGGTTACGTCGTTTCGCCATGAAGGAACTATAGTCTCGCAACCGCCGCCGACGTACGTCGTTACAAAACCTAATTTCATCAAGACGCCGACAATATCTTCGGGGTCGGCGTCCGTGCCCAAGCGGGCGTTTATTTCCTCGGGAGTGAAGCGTACGGTGCGTTGCTGTTGCGGGTGAGGATATACATCGACTACACCTTTGGTCACGGTGCAGGCGTTCATTTTTTGCAACAGTTCGCAAGCGCGATTTAAGGCGTTAATTGTGCCTTCGATGTCAATGCCCCGCTCAAAGCGACCGGAAGCTTCGGTGGCAAGACCGCAACTTCTTGCCGTGCGGCGAATGTTGGCACCGTTAAAGTTTGCCGCCTCCAAGATAATTGTTTGCGTATTGTCCGTGACTTCCGTTTCTAATCCGCCCATTACGCCGCCCAAACCGGCGGCTTTTTCGCTGTCGGCGATGACAAGCTCCGTACCTTTTGCCAAGCGATCGGAATCATCCAAGGTGTGCAACCGTTCGCCGGCTACGGCGCGGCGGGCAGTCAGCGAGTGACCTTTGACTGCGTCGTAATCGTAGGCGTGCATCGGTTGACCTGTTTCGATCATGACAAAGTTTGTCACGTCTACGACGTTGTTTATGGCGCGGATACCGGCGCCGGCCAAGCGATCCTGCATCCAAGCCGGTGACGGGGCAATTTTCACGTTCTTGATAACCCGTGCCGAAAAACGTCGGCAAAGTTCCTCGTCCTCAATGGCTATTTTCACCATTTCGGCGGCGGCGGCGTCATCATCTTCGATAACCTGCGGCACGGGAAATTTGGCGGGTTTGTCCTTAAAGAGCGCCGATAACTCGCGCACGATGCCGTACACGCTGAAGCAATCGCCGCGGTTGGCGGTAAGTTCGAATTCAAAAATGACATCGCTTTCGCTGTTTAGCGCTTTGGCCGCCAAAATGCCGACGGGGGTGTCGGGCGGCAAAATGTAAATGCCCGTAGTTTGTTCTTCGGGCAAGTCGTCAATGGGCAGATTGAGTTCCTGCGCCGAGCAAAGCATACCCATTGAAATTACGCCGCGCAATTTGCCCTTGCTGATTTTTTGACCGTTCGGCAGTTTGGCGCCGACCAGCGCCACGGGAACAATTTGTCCTTCTTTTACGTTTGGGGCGCCGGTGACAATTTGGAGCGGTTCGTCCGCGCCGACGTTCACCTGGCAAACGACCAAGTGATCGGAATTTTCATGGGGCGTGATCTTTTCCAAGCGCCCGGTGACGATTTTGTCGCTGAGGCTTTCTTCGCCTTTGATGATGTTTTCGACGGGGATGCCGGCGCCGGTTAGTTTGTCGGCGATTTCCTCGGGCGTATGGGCACTTAAATCTATATAATCTTCAAGCCATTTTTTACTTAATTGCATCTTTATCTCCTTGTATAACTGGTGCGGTACAAGTTCATTGTTTAGGGCGTTTGTTGCGGCGGTTGCTTGCCGCATAACAAGCATAAACATACGCATATTATCATACATTATCACGTCGATTCTTTCAATAGCTGATTGTCGAATATTTTGAATTCATGCGTAAGCGGATAAACAATCACCAACGCAAAAAAGCAGGGGTATTTATCCTGATTTTTTTTATGAAGGCTCTTTACAAAAGGGAAAAAATTTGTATAATACATTTAGTGTGTTGCTTGAATTTACAATGGGTGACTGTAACTTTTTGGCGTCATTTTTTTCGGACAGTCGGCAGGCGTATTAAGGAAATACTGCATAAATGAGTTCGTGCCATTGCCGAGGGATTTTTTCGGCAGACAAGGAATGACGACGAAGCGTAGTGGTG
>CAJORE010000228.1 GCA_905236595.1 uncultured Selenomonadaceae bacterium
AAAGGAAACGTTGGCGCGGCATTTACCTACAATGAGCCGCTTATCGGGTTTGAATACGTTATGGATGCGGCCAAGCTGCTGAAAGCGACAGGGCTAAAGGTTGCCTTGGTAACAAACGGCACCGTCGAAACAGAACTTCTCGCCACACTTTTGCCCTTCGTTGACGCTATGAACATCGACCTGAAAGCCTGGGACGAAGAATTTTACCGACAAATCGGCGGTGATTTCGCCTGCGTCAAAAACAATATCGCCTTGGCGCAAAAGAAATGCCACGTCGAAATTACGACACTCGTTATACCCCGGATCAACGATGACGAAAACAAGATCGGCGACGAAGCGAAATGGCTTTCTTCCTTATCCCCCGATTTACCGCTGCACATAAGCCGCTTTTTCCCTCGTTACAAAATGAACGCTGCGCCGCCCACGCCGATTGCCGACGTGTACCGCCTGGCCGACACGGCGCGAAAATATTTGCGCCATGTGTACACGGGCAACTGTTGACAATATCGGCACTCGGAGGGAGCATAGTCGGCGCATGAATAAACCGCAACACAGCGCACCGGTCAAGATGTGCTGTGTTGCGGTTTATTCTGTTCGCATGTACTCAAAATAAATATCGCGCATTTCACGACGATTTTTTTTCGCCGGCCACAATTCGCCGAGAGCATCCTCGCGCATAGCGGCAGCTATATGCGGATAAAATTCTTTGTTTTCGGCGGACAGTTCGGCAATCAGCTCTTTTATCCGTTGTCGCTTCGTATACCCGTCACGGGGACATGGCGACTGCAACGGGGTTAAGCGCATGGCTTTGACGGCTTTTACTATGTCTCGTTCGCGGAAATATATGAGCGGACGTATAACCGTCAAATTTGTGCGGCTCAAATAAGTGACCGGAGCAAAGGTCGTTATTTGCCCGGAATAGATAAGGCTCATCAAAAAAGTTTCGGCGGCGTCGTCATGATGATGAGCATAAGCTATTTTGTTAAATTTGTTTTCGACGGCAAACCGATTTATCGCACCGCGCCGAAAAAAAGCGCAAGTAAAGCAAGCGTGCTTATCGCCATGGGCTTTTATCACCGCATCAATATCCACGGCAAAAGTCGAAAACGGCACACCCAAACGTCGGCAATATTCTCCGATTCGTTCAACGGGAAAATCATCGGTAAACATAGGATCAATGGTCAGCGCCGCAAAACTGAAACGACGGCGGATCCGCTGTTTAATCTCCCTCATTGCCGTCAGCAAAAACAAACTGTCCTTACCGCCCGAAACGCCCACCAAAATATTGTCACCGTCTTGAATCATGTCAAATTCGACCACTGCCCGCAACAACTTGCCCATGTATTGTTGCGGAAAAACTATCGGTTCGCTTTCATTCATAACGTTACCCACCGAAAAATAAAATTGCTCAAGCCCGCTTATCCATCCACACCCGCCACAACGCGCTCAAACGGTCAAATATCTTCAACCCGTAGCCCAACAGCGCCACATAATATAAGTCGAGTCCCAGCAAACTGCCGACATAAACGATAAACACCGCGACGAAAACATTGACAAAGAAATCGCCGACGAAAACATTTTCGACGAAAACACCGCCAAGCGCCGCCGACACGCCGCCAAGCAAGGAACTGAACGCCGCAATAAGCGCCACGGCAAATATCTTGGCATACGCTACGGGAACAGCCACGGGACAAAAAAAGCCGCATACCAACCCGGCCACAAGCCACAAAACGATAAAAACCATAATAACTTTGCCTCGATACAATTCTATCAGCCGCCAATTTCGCAAAAAAATCACCGGCGTTTTTCTTCGCCGTCCCCGTCATCAATTTCCTTTGCGTATTCGCGCTTAAACACGCCTTTATAAGGCGGCACATATACATCATCGGCAACGGTTATATCAAGGACAATGCCCCACACATCAAGCGTCTCGGCCACACCGCCGCGCATTTTCAGCGCACTCTCAAGCGTTTCTTTCTTGCCTATGGCACTTATCACGAAAGGCGCTGCCGAACGGACATTGTTCACGGAAAGCGTCGGCCCCGCACAACGGATTTCACTCGTCCCGATCAGCCGCTCCCCGTTTACGGCGATTGCTTCTGCGCCTGCCGCTCGCAATTCGTTTATCAC
>CAJORE010000229.1 GCA_905236595.1 uncultured Selenomonadaceae bacterium
GAAAAACAGCGGGATAAAATTTTCGCCCAAGGGATGCACGTTAAATGCTCCGACATCCCAAAGTTCGTTCAGCGGATAGCCGCGCACAAACAAACCGCCGAAAATACAAATGGCGCTTATAAGGAGGATAAAGCCGAAAATCGGATAAACGCGGCCGATGATTTTGTCGATGGGAAAGAGCGTCGCCACCAAATAATAAAAGAAAATTGCCCCGTATACGGCGATGACCGTCGGGTTGAGGGTCTTGGTGTCGCCGCTTAGTACCTGCGCCACAAACAAATCCCCCGGCGTATAGATAAACACCGAACCAACCAACAGCATCAAAAGGCAGATAAAAATATTGTATATGATATACACGTTGTTGCCCAAGAATTTGCGGATAAGCTCGGGCATTTGTTTGCCGTCGTTTCTGAGGGAAATCATGCCGCTCATGTAATCGTGGAAGGCGCCGCCCAATACGCAACCGATGGGGATGGTGAGAAAGGCGACGGGTCCGAACAAAATGCCTTGAATCGGCCCTAACACGGGACCTGTTCCGGCGATGTTCAAAAGTTCGATAAGACTGTTTTTCCATTTGCCCATGGGGACGAAATCCACGCCGTCTTTCAGGCGAAGCGCCGGAGTTTTCACGTTGCGCGGCGCGACGATGCCGTCGACGATGCGTCCGTAAACTGCCGCGCCCGCGAACAATATTACTATGCCGATTAAAAATGTTATCATATAAAAACCTTCTTGTAACAAATCACCGAATATGTTTTTGCGGCAGACGCATTAACCCCTTGCGTTTTGGTTTTGATTCCTGCCGCTGTGCGCCAGCAACGTTTCCTTCAACCTGTTTTCGATTTGCGCCAGTTCTTTTTCGGCGGCGGCGCGACGGGCGCGTCCTTCCTGCTGAATTTTTACCGTTTCTTCGATGGTGCTGATTAAATCTTCGTTGGCTTTTTTCACCGTTGCAATATCGACGATGCCGCGTTCGTTTTCCTTGGCTGTTTCGATGGTGGTCTGCTTCAACATGGCGGCATTTTTTCGCAAGAGATCATTGGTCGTGTCGGACACGGCGCGTTGCAGTCCAAGCACTTGATTTTGCCGCGCCAGGCCCAAGGCGATGACCATTTGATTTTTCCACAGCGGAATGGTGTTGTAAATCGCTGTTTGCACGCGGTCGATTAAAATTTTGTCGTTGTTTTGAATGAGCCGAATTTGCGGCGCGGTTTGGATTGCAATCATCTTGCTTAATTTGAGGTCGTGGACTTTTTTCTCGAAGCGATCCACCGACGCTTCAAAATCGCTCACCACCTGCACCGCCATGGGATCGCCCGATGCGGAGGCTTGGGCGCGCAACTTGGGCAGCGTCACATCCTTCATTTCGGCGATTTTTTCTTCGCCCGCCGTGATGTAAAGCTGCAACGACTTAAAGTAGGCAAGATTCTTTTCGTATAAGCCGTCGAACATAACGACGTCTTTCATCATGCGCATTTTGGCTTTTTCGAGGCCGCTTTGGATTTTTTCCACCTGCGTTGAAAGTTTGTCGTAGTTTTCGAGCATATTTTCCGCTTTGCCCACCAAGGAGCCGATTAGCGGGATTTTTTTGATGAAGCTCTTGTCCTCGTCCGTCTCAAAACCTTTGACCTTTGTCACCAATTCGCCTAACAGTTCGCCGACGGCGCCCGAGTCCTTGGCACGAACCCCGGATAAAATCGTGTCCGAAAATGTTGCCAATTCCTTTTGTGCCGCCGAACCGTAACTTAACGCCACCGAAGAATCGGTAAGGTCGATTTTTTCTTTTATCTCGTCTACTTCGCGGCGCTCTTCGGGCGAAAGCGTCGCCACCGCCTTTTCGATTTTTTCCGCTTCCAAAGCGGGGGTCAATGCGGTCGTTTCCGCCTCGTCGGCCGTCACGGCATTTGCTTGGTGCTGTTGCATCAATTTTTCCAGGCTTATTTCCGCCACTGTTATCATCTCCCTTGCTTGTCACGTTCGTCATACAAAACTTTTGCATTATACACCAAAAAATTCATTCTGCCAATAAAAAAGGGGTTTGCGGCGAAATTTGCCGCAAACCCCGAACGATTACTGTTTCTTCGCACAAGGCTGGTTGCCGACCGTGCAACTCGTTTTGCACGCCGATTGGCACGACGCTTGACATTCGCCGCAACCGCCGGTTTTCAAACTTTCAATCAATGTGCCTTTGCTGACCGTCTTAATGTGTTTCATAGCTTTCCTCCGTAAATTATCTTGGGCGTGACTTTTACCGCAACAACCGCAACTTCCGCCCGACAAACGTCACCGGCGTAAGGCGGCAATTTTCCGCCGCGCCTAACGCCACGGAAAAATTCTTGCCGATTGTCGCTTCATTATGGGCATCCGATCCGATGGTGACATATCTGCCGCCCAACTCGCGGTACCGTTTCCACACGGGTACCAACAAATCGACGGCGGCCGGTTCCCCCAAACGGCGGGTGTTGATTTCC
>CAJORE010000230.1 GCA_905236595.1 uncultured Selenomonadaceae bacterium
AGACGAGGCGAATGGCAATGCAGGTGTCCCTATTGCCCGCAAAATCAATATAACCGATTGCGCCGCCGTAAAGACCGCGCCGCACGCCTTCGAGTTCGCCGATTATTTGTGCGGCGCGGATTTTCGGCGCTCCGCTCAACGTTCCGGCGGGAAGCACCGCGCCGATGGCGTCCAAAGCATCGTATTTGGCGGCCAGGCGGCTTTTCACCGTCGAACCGATGTGCATGACGTGGGAAAACTTTTCGATTGAATGTAGTTTTTCGATTTTCACCGAACCGAAATCGCTGACCTTTCCTAAGTCGTTGCGTCCCAAGTCCACCAGCATATTATGCTCCGCCAATTCTTTTTCGTCCCGCAGAAGTTCGTCGCACAGCGCCGCATCCTCCGCCGCCGTTTTCCCCCGAGGGCGCGTTCCGGCCAAAGGAAAGGTACGCAACACGCCGTCTTCCAACTTGACCAAAGTCTCGGGCGACGCCCCGGCCACTTCCGCATCAAGTCCCGCGAAATAAAACATATAAGGCGACGGGTTAATCGTCCGCAACAGGCGGTACGTGTCGAACAAACTGCCCGAAAAAGGCGCACTGAGGCGGTTGCTTAGGACAACTTGGAAAATGTCGCCTTCATGGATATATCGTTTCGCTTTGTCCACCATGGCGCAAAATTCATCTTTGGCAAAAAGGGGCGTTATGTCCCCCGTCATGCGGCCGGACGGCGGCGAATCTTTTTCGCCCGAACGCAAAAGATTCGCCATGCGTTTTATTTCCGCTTGGGCGCGATCATATTCGGCGGCGATGTCCTTGGTTAATTTGATGTTGACGATTAAAATGATTTTTTGCCGACCGTGATCAAAGGCGATAACCTTGTCAAAAAGCATCAAATCAAAATCAAAAAAATCGGTGTCGTCGCGCAAACCGGCAACACGCGCCGCACTTTCGACGCCGGCAAAATAATCGTAAGCAAAATATCCCATAAGTCCGCCGGTGAAGGGCGGCAAATAAGTTAAGCGCGGCGCTTTGTATTCGCGCAGAATTTGCCGCAGTTTTGCCGCCGGATCGGCGACGGCAAAGGTTTTGTCCCCTGCCGTAATTTGTTTGTCCTTGCCGGTGACAAGCATTTTGGGCGCAAAGCCCAAGAAGCTGTAACGTCCCCACATATCCCCCGTTTTGGCCGATTCCAACAAAAAAGCGTGGGATGAAGCCTTCTTCAAAATCTTAAATGCTTCGGTGGGGGTGATGAAATCGGACAAAATTTCGCCGCTTACGGGCAAAACGGCGTATTCGCCGCCGACGGCAAATTTTTTTGCTTCATCAAGCGTCGGTAAGATTTGCATGAATATCCCTCCCCGGGAACAATGACGGGCATCCCGGAAAATTCGGGCATCAAAAAACGCCCTTGCCGGAATGTAAAAATACATTCGGTCAAGGACGAATAATTTGCCTAAACTTCGCCGCCGCCATTCCCGCTCAAAACCCGAGCGGCAAACTTCCCGGCGCGACGAAAAATATCCGCGGTGCCACCTTGATTCGCGAATCGCTTCGCGCACTTGCGGGATACCTCTATATCCCCGGCTACTGACGCAAGCCCCTGCGTCGCGCTATACTCGAACCCTCTGCCGCGCAAGAACCGACCGACAACAACCCTTCGGCCAAATCCTCCGCTTTCGCAAACGAGTTCTTTCCCTCGCGCCCTCGGCGGTCCATTTGACAATCTGTGTCTTGTCTGCATCTCAGCACCGCAGACTCTCTGTGAAGGCATAACTGCCGTTATCTCCGCTTCAACGGTTTACGGCGCAAGTTTAGCACGGCAGTTTTTATTTGTCAAGGGAAAATCTTCATGCCGGATAATCTTTGCCAAGAAGCCGTGACAAAGTTTCGTCGTAGAGTTTGACAAAATCACCCGCCGCATTGCAAACGCCGCCTTGATTTTTCATCGGTAATGGAGTAAGATAAACTTGAATAATTGTCTGTTCGGCATATTACGGCAAACGCAAGAATAATTTGTTCCCTGGCGATTCTTCGGTTGCGCCGCCCGACAAACGGACTAACCGACGCCCGATTCCATCGCGTTTACCGTATACAATAAAACAAAAGGACTGATACTTCTTGCTGGGATTTTTGAAACGTTTCTTGGGGGACGACAACGAAAAAGAGATAAAGCGAATGCGCGCCGTCGTTGACAAGATAAACGGCATGGAAAACGATTACGCCAACTTAACGGACACGAAGCTGGCCGGTTGCACCGATAAATTTAAGGAGCGCATAAGAAACGGCGAATCTTTGGACGCGATTTTGCCCGAAGCTTTCGCCGTCGCCCGCGAGGCTTCGCGGCGGGTTTTGGGGATGCGCCATTTTGACGTGCAGCTTATCGGCGGAATGTGCCTGCACGAGGGAAAAATAGCCGAAATGCGCACGGGCGAGGGCAAAACCTTGGTGGCAACGTTGCCGGTGTACCTTAACGCCCTCACCGGACAAGGCGTCCACATGGTCACCGTCAACGATTACTTGGCGCGGCGCGACAGCGAATGGATGGGGCGGCTGTACCGTTTCTTGGGCTTATCCGTAGGGCTTATCGCCCACGACATGGATTTTCCTGAACGCAAATTCGCTTACGATTCGGATGTCACCTTCGGCACCAACAACGAATTCGGCTTTGACTATTTGCGTGACAACATGGTGCTGTCCGTCGAACAAATGGTGCAACGCGACTTAAATTATGCCATCGTCGACGAAGTGGATTCTATTCTGATTGACGAAGCGCGTACGCCGCTTATCATCTCCGGTCCCGGCGCAAAATCCACGCAAATGTACACCGTTATGGCCAATGCCGTCAAAGGGCTGAAAGAAGGCGAAGATTATACCGTCGATGAAAAGCAAAAGACCGTTGCCCCCAAGGATGAAGTTGTCCCGAAAATCGAAAAAATATTGGGCATAAACAATCTCTACGCCCCGGAAAACATCGAGCTTTCCCATTGTTTCACGGCGGCGCTCCGCGCCAAAGCCTTGATGAAACGCGATCGGGATTATGTGGTGCGGGACAACGAAATAATCATCGTCGATGAATTTACCGGCAGGCTCATGGAAGGGCGGCGCTATTCGGACGGATTGCACCAAGCCATCGAAGCCAAAGAGGGCGTGACGGTGCAACGCGAATCCCAGACCCTTGCCACGATAACCTTCCAAAATTATTTCCGTATGTACCAAAAATTGGCTGGCATGACCGGCACGGCAAAAACCGAAGAGGACGAGTTCTTAAAAATTTACAAATTGCCGGTCATCGTCGTGCCGACCAACAAACCCGTGCGCCGCATCGATCACCCCGACGTCATCTTCAAGACCAAACGCGCCAAATATAAAGCGGTGGGCAACACGGTGGCCGAAATCCACGCCAAGGGG
>CAJORE010000231.1 GCA_905236595.1 uncultured Selenomonadaceae bacterium
TAGTGGTGCTACGCTGAGGAGGAATGACGCAGTATGCCGGAAAAAGACCCGGCAAGGGTGCGGACGAATTATGCAGTATTTCCCAAGTATGAATTTCCCTGTGTGAGGCAAATGAAAGCAGTATGGCGGTGCTTATGCCCTTTAGCGACGATGAGGCGCGAGGGAAATTTCAAACGTGAACTGAAATTTATGACCGAACGGTTCAACAGCGGTTGTTTATAAAACGCACTTTTTGTGCTTACAATATCCCGTTCATATTCTACTGTTTTTTTTGTATACTGTCAAATTGTATTGCGCTCGCGTTTCCACGGTCGTTTTGTCAATTTCGATTTGTGTGGGGGGTGGGAGCGTGTCGGGTTGCGTTGTCAAATGAAAAAAATTTTTTCAAAAAATGCTTGCAAATTTTATATTGTTGTTGTATAATGACACCCGTTGTGGGGGCGTAGCTCAGCTGGGAGAGCATCAGGTTCGCAATCTGGGGGTCAGGGGTTCAATCCCCCTCGTCTCCACCATGATATTGATATTGTGAAGCAAGCCGTGGGCTTGCTTTTTTGTTGGTTTGCGGTATTGCACAAAAAAAAGGCGTGTGCCGCCAAGGAACCTTGAGTGTTCCTTCGGCGGTACGCGCCTTTTTCAAAACGCATCCTGGATGATAAGCGCCAATGACCTGTTGCGTTGATCTTCCCAGTGAATGTTGTAAGCGCGGGTATTGGTCGGCGCTCCCCAATTGTCGAGAGTAACGTCGATATACTCATTGCCTTCGCGAGACAACCGCGAGAGCGGACAATTTTTGCACGGCTTTTCATAACGATGAAAGCGTTTGTAGCATGGTTGATTGACGCTTATACCGGCAATGCCTTGACGTATGGTTTGGTTAAAGAAAATCGGCTCGTAAGAATCCTTGTCCACGATGTAAATAAATTCTTGCATATGATCCAAAACGTCACGCAGGTGGTCATTTTCTTGCTGTACCGAATGATCGTCGTTTCTCACCAACAAGATGTTCCCCAAAAGCACCGAAAAAATACTCAGGTCGGAAATTTCCTCTTTGGTAAACGTTCGCGGTGCTTTGTTGCTTTCAAAACCCAAGCAACCAATATCCTCCGTGCCGTGAGTTATGCGACAGTGGGCGAAGGAATGAACGCGCAAATAATTGGCCGCCGCTTGGTACTCGCTTCCTGCTTTGCCGGTGTCGCGACATAAAGACAAAACGCCGTAAGGGGTCGGTTTGTAGCGCGACAAAATCATTTCGTTGCGCATATTTATCAGATCGGATACGTCTTTGTCGTGGGCGTCGGCGCGCAAGGAGACACCGTTGGGGCTTAGCCATTCAAAGGCGTTGGTGTATTGATTCGTTGTTTTGTTATAGCGGTCAATCGCCACACGATCAAGTTCGAATTGCTTGCCGAACATTGAAAGACACAGCGAAATGGTGGCATCGGGATCGTTTGTCTCATAAAGGAAGCTAAAAATAAATTCCAGCATATTGTCCTTAAAGGCTTTTTCCTGCATATCCGCCGTATGCAACGGATCTCGATCCGATTTGACCGAAGTGTTGCCGATTAGGCTTGGTTGATAAATATGATATTGGTTCTTGCCGTTCGACTTTGATTCGTAAAGAGCGCGATCGGCGTGTTTGAACAGTTCGGTGTATTCGTTGCCGTGGTCGGGGAAAAGAGCGATGCCCACGCTCACCGAAAACGGCAGACGCACATCTTTGTTTTGATAATTGCGATTCAGTTCGTCGATTAGACCCAATGCGGCTTTTTTCATTGCGGACAAATCATCTTTGGTGTCGCGATAAAGTACCAAAAATTCGTCGCCGCCGATACGACCGATTATTGACGTATCGTGAAAATGTTTGTTAATCGCCGCCGCCATATCTTTTAGCACACCGTCACCGAACAGGTGGCCGAATGTATCGTTTATTGCCTTAAAGCCGTCGGCATCGACGATAATAAGCGCCGGTTTTGTCTCTTCCGATATGTCGGCAAGGTATCTTTCGATACGTTTGCGACAAGCCGCTTTGTTCAAAAAGCCCGTTAAGTCATCGTATTCTATTTCCCGCTGGAGTTTTAACTGACGCACTTGCTGTTCGTTTATGTCGCAAATGCAACCGTACGCCGTATGCGGGAGAAAGCCTTCGTAGTATATGAGCAGACGAAATTCAACCCAAAGATATTCGCCGTTTCGCGCTTTTATGCGCAATTTGCTGACGGCGCGCTTTTTTTCGTCGGGAGCGTCCGGTTTTGTCCAAAAGAGTTGGTCAAAGAAGGACTCCAAAAGCGACATATCGTCGGGATGCAAAAGTTTGCCGCCCCATAAGTTGGTTGAGGCGTCCTCAATACGATCGGGCAAGTCGTAGGCATAACCGGCTGTCGATTCTGTAAACTCCAAAACGTCCGTATGCATATGCCACGTAAAATAAAGCAATCGTTCCACGTCATTCAACAAGTCGTAAACTTCCTTGTTGAATTTAGCGGGAATCGCCGCTTGCCCATCTTTCATCGCGTATCACTTCCGTTTTCATAAATATGCCTGCAACCTATGCTCCATGGTGAAATTCGACGTGCATCGACAAAATCCTTTGTTGGACACGTCGTTTAATCCAAAATTCTGCCGTCTTTGACGTATATCGTTCGTGTTTCGGAAATCAACATATCGACGGGGACATCATGCGGCGAAACGGGGACGGCATCCAAAATTTGAAAATCAAATGTTAAAGCCACACGGCAGGCGTTGGGCGCTTTCGGCAAAAAGCGATCGTAATATCCGCCGCTTAATCCCAAGCGATCGCCGTTTAAGTTAAACGCTACGCCCGGCACGATTATGAGGTCAAGCTCCTTCGGATCGAGGGGAACAACGTTGGTGCGGTTGGCTGACAGCATACCGTAAGCGTCGGGGACAAGTTCTTCGATGGCGTTGAGCCGTGCCGCCCACATTTCGCCTTGGCCGACGATTATCGGCAAGGCCAATCGCTTTTTCATTACGCGACATTCTTCGATTAGCGGGAAAAGCTGGACTTCGTACGGTAACGAGGCATAAAGCATAATTGATTTTGCCGCAACAAAAACACTTTCACGCGTCAAGCGTTCGATGATAAGGCGGCTTTTCAAGAACCGCGTATCTTTGGGCAGTAATTTGCGCCGCGCCTGCATTATGCGGCGCAATTTTTTTTTTGCCGCGACAATGGCGGCGTCTTCTGCTATGTCCATATCAAATTACCCGTGTTTACGGTAATGTGCCAAAAATTCCGCCGCGAATTCGCTAAAGCAATCCGTCAAGATTGCTTCGCGCATATCACGCATAAATTTTTGCAAAAAATACAGGTTGTGAAGCGACAGAAGTCGCAAGCCAAAAATTTCTCCCGCTCGGATCAAATGCCGGATATAAGCGCGGGTATAACCGTTCCGGCAGGCATAGCAACCGCAATTTTCTTCCAATGTGGCAAAATCGCGGGTAAACGCCGCATTTTTCATCACCAAACGCCCGGTGCGCGTCATGGCCATCCCGTTGCGGGCAACTCGTGTCGGGAATACGCAGTCGAACATATCAATGCCGTTGCCGACGGCATTTACAATGTAGTCCGGTGTGCCGACGCCCATTAAGTAGCGCGGTTTATTCTCCGGCAACAATTCGGTGGACACGGCGAGCATTTCGTTCATTAAATTTTCCGGTTCACCTACCGAAAGACCGCCTACGGCGTAGCCGCAAAAATCCATGGCGACCAAATCTAATGCACTTTTTTTTCGCAGGTCGGCGAACATACCGCCTTGTACGATGCCGAACAAACCCTGGTGTTCCGACTGCGGGAGAGCTTTTTGACAACGCTCTGCCCAACGCGTTGTGCGTGCGGTAGATTTTCGTGAATATTCGTAATCGACGCCGTAGGGAATACATTCGTCAAAAGCCATGACAATATCCGATCCCAAAGCGGCCTGTACCTCCATAGAAACTTCCGGGGAGAGAAATTTTTTGGCGCCGTCAATATGGGAACGAAATTCGGCGCCGTCCTCGGTGATTTTGCGAAGCTGTCCCAAACTGAACACTTGGAAACCGCCGCTGTCGGTCAAAATAGCGCCGTCCCAGTGCATAAAATTGTGCAGGCCGCCCGCTTCGCGAATCAAATCGGCGCCGGGGCGCAAAAACAAATGATAAGTATTGCCGAGAATTATTTTGGCGCCGAGATCTTTTAATTCGTCCGGCGAAACTCCCTTTACCGATGCCGCCGTACCGACGGGCATAAAAATAGGCGTCGGGAAATCGCCGTGGGGCGTATGCAAAATACCCGCCCGTGCTCCGGTTCGTTCGTCTTTTTTTATCAATTCGTAAGTTATCGCCGCTTGCACCGAAATTTACCTCCAAAACGCCGCCGCATTTTCTCTGTCTCGTTTAAGCTGTTTTATCAATTCGTCGGCTCCGGCAAATTTTTGTTCGTCGCGCAATTTGGCCAAAAATTCGACTTCGATGTACTGACCGTAAATATCACGGGAAAAATTTTGCACGTTGACTTCCAAGCGCCGTTCTTTGCCGGAGAATGTAGGATTATCGCCGACGTTGGCAAGGGCGGGGAATATTTCTTCGTTGTCGTTGTCGCTTTGGCGGGCGGAGCGTAAATTTATACGCGCAAATGCCGCATAAGCACCGTTTTTGAGTATGGCACGGTGTTTTTCGATGATAAGGTTGGCCGTAGGGAAACCGATTGTCCGGCCGCGTCGATCACCGTGTACCACGCGGCCACCGTAAGTGAACGGCGCCGCCAAAAGTGCGTTGGCAGTCGGCAAATCGCCATCTATTATGCTCTCTCTTATGCGGGTACTGCTGACTGTTTTGCCGAGCGCCGTCACCGTCGGGCAAATTTCGGCGGCAAAATCAAATTTATTTGCCAAACGCAAAAGCGTACGTTTGTTGCCCATGCCCTTTGCTCCGAACGTATAATTTGCTCCCGTTACCACAAAGCGCGGTGCGATGTTGTCTCTTAACATGGCAAGAAAATTTTCCGGTGTTATGCGGGAAAATTCTTTGGTAAACGTCACATTAAAAAGTACGTCAACGCCCATTTCCCGCATGATACGCGCCTTGGTTTCCGGCGAACAAATGATGCGCGGTGCGCTTTGTTCGGCCAACACGGTAAGCGGATGGTTGGCAAAAGTAAACACCGCGCTTTTTCCGCCCGTTTCTTTTGCCAAAGCCACGGCACGGGAAATTATGCTGCGGTGTCCGGCGTGTACGCCGTCAAACATACCTAAGGCCACCGCCGCAACGGGTACGAAACCGAGTTTGTTGTAAATTTCCATGCTGTGTTTATCTTGGCAAAGCCCGATGGGCGATGTCTTTTCGGTAATACGCGCCGGCAAAATCTATTTCGCCGACGCCGCCGTAAGCAAGTTTCACCGCTTGCGCCAAATTTTCATCCAAGGCGACGACGGCGAGAACCCGTCCGCCGTCGGTAACGAGTTCGCCGTTTAGCTCCTTTGTTCCTGCCTGAAAGACCATGCAACCGCGTTCGTAGGCTTCGGGCAGACCGGTAATGACTTTGTTTTTTTCGTAGGCACCGGGATAGCCTGCCGAGGCTATGACGACACACGCCGCCGATTCATTTTCGCGCCAATTTATTTGGCCGTAAGCGCCTAATGTGCCGTCGGCGCAGGCCAGCATAATTTTGGCCAAGTCGTCGTTTAAGAGCGGAACCACCACTTGCGTTTCGGGATCGCCGAAGCGACAATTAAATTCGACGACTTTGACTCCATCATCGGTAATCATAAGTCCTGCGTAAAGACAACCGCTGTAGGGCATACCTTCTTTTTTCATAGCGGCTATGGTCGGTTCCAAGATTTTTTTTGCAGTCTCGTCGATTAAAGCCGCCGTCATAACCGGCGCCGGAGCATACGCTCCCATGCCGCCGGTATTGGCGCCCTTGTCACCGTCAAAAATGCGTTTATGATCTTGTGCGGCGACCATGGGTACAATCGTTTCGCCGTCGGTGAACGCTAACAGCGACGCTTCTTCGCCGTTCATAAACTCTTCGACGACGATTTTTGCGCCCGGAGTTGTCATAATGCCGTCGATTGCCGCCACGGCTTCATCGACGGTGGCGGCGACAACGACACCCTTGCCGGCGGCCAAACCGTCGGCCTTAACGACAATCGGCGCCCCGGTTTGTCGCACATAAGCCCGCGCCCGTCCGGCATCGTTAAAAATTTCGTAGCGTGCCGTGGGAATATTATATTTTTTCATCAGATTTTTGGCGAAAGCTTTTGACCCTTCAAGCTGTGCCGCCGCTTTCGTAGGACCGAAAACTTTAAGTCCTGCCGCCCGACATTCATCGGCAAGCCCCGCCACCAACGGCGCTTCCGGTCCAACAACAACCAACCCCACGGCATTATCCCGGGCAAAGCGGACAACTGCCGCGTTATCGGTTGCGTCAACATTCGTAACGAGTTCGGCAACATTTTTCATTCCGGGGTTGCCGGGCAAAACGAACAGTTTATCGCACAATTCGCTCTGGCGAAGTTTCCACGCCAAGGCATGTTCACGTCCGCCGCTGCCTATCACCAATATATTCATTTTTGCGTCGCTCATTTTGCCGCAAGCTCCTTTAGGTATGCGGCAATCGCCGTATCATAATCGGCGGTGTGGGCAAAGGCTTCTTGCGCCAGTTTGAGGCGCATAAGTCCGCTGACACAGCCTTCTTTGACAATGGCATCGGCAATTTCGCCGTAGCGTGCCGGGTTGGTGACCACCGTTACGAATTTGAAATTTTTCGCCGCTGCCCTAATCATCGCCGGACCGCCGATGTCGATGTTTTCTACTGCTTCGGCCAAGGTTACGCCTTCTTTGGCAATCGTCTGCTTGAAGGGATAGAGATTGACAACCACCAAGTCAATGGGCGTAATTTTGTGTTCTTTCATTTCGCGGACGTGGCGCTCGTTGTCGCGCACGGCCAAAATGCCGCCGTGGATGTAAGGATTGAGTGTTTTTACGCGTCCGTCCATGATTTCGGGGAATCCGGTCACGTCGCTGACGTAGGTCACGGGGATGCCGGCGGCTTTGAGTGCCTTCATCGTCCCACCCGTAGAGATGATTTCGACGCCCGCATTATGGATTTTTTGGGCGAATTCCAAGATGCCTTCTTTGTCGGAAACGCTGATAAGCGCACGGTTTATTTTCATTGTCGGTTAGTCCTTTCTGTTTAAGCTTTTTTTGCTTTTTGCAATCGGTCGATTTGCGCCTTTAGCGCCGCTAATTTTTCGTTGAAGGAAGTAAGTTTTGCTCGTTCGCTCTCAATTACTTCGGCAGGAGCCTTGGCCAAGAATTTTTCGTTCTTTAGGCGGCCATCGAGTTTGGCTGTTTCCACCTGCAGTTTGGTAAATTCCTTTTCCGTGCGAAGAAGCTCCTTATCGACGTCGATAAGACCCGTAAGCGGCATATACACCGTGATTTTCCCCGCGACGCCCATCGGCGTGTTGTGCGGCTGTTCGGCGGCGGCGGAAATTATTTGCGCTTTTTCGGCGCTGGCCAAAGTTTCAATGTGGGTGATATTTTCGCGCACGATATTGGCGGCGGTATCGTCATCGGTCGCCAATATGACCGTGCATTTTTTTCCGGTGGGTATTTGCATTTCGGCGCGCAGATTGCGAATGACTTTGACCGTTTCGCTGACGATCGCCATTTGCGTTTCGGCGGTGTCGTCGATATTGGCGGCGGTTTTTTCCGGCCACGGGGCAATCATGATGCTGGCGCCATTTTTATTCGGCAGTTTTTGCCAAATTTCTTCCGTGATGAAGGGCATGAACGGGTGCAAGAGACGCAAAGAACGCTCAAGAACATAGCGCAAAACATAAAGAGCCGTGAGACGGGCGCGATTATTTGTTTTATCGTAGAGGCGTTTTTTGCTGATTTCAATATACCAATCGCAATACTCGCTCCAGATAAATTCGTAAATTGCCCGACCCGCTTCGCCAAGTTCAAAGTGAACCAAGTTGTCGGTGACGGCGGCGACGGTTTTTTCGGCGCGGGACATTATCCACCGGTCAGCAAGGGTAAAATCGGCGGATTCGGGGACAAACGAAACATCGGTGCCTTCCGTGTTCATCAAGACAAACCGCGAAGCATTATGAATCTTGTTGGCGAAGTTGCGCGCCCCTTCGACACGTTCCCAATAAAAGCGCATATCGTTGCCGGGAGTGTTGCCGGTGATAAGCATGAACCGTAATGTGTCGGCGCCGTATTTATCTATTACTTCCAACGGATCGATGCCGTTGCGCAAGGATTTGCTCATTTTGCGCCCTTGGGCGTCACGCACCAAACCATGAATGAAAACGTGACGGAAGGGGACGTCACCGGTGAATTTTAGTCCCATCATGACCATGCGGGCTACCCAGAAGAAAATAATGTCGTAACCGGTAACCAATACGTTGGTGGGATAAAATTTTTTTAGGACGGAGGTATCTTCCGGCCAACCCATCGTTTCAAACGGCCACAGCCCTGACGAGAACCACGTGTCCAAAACATCTTCGTCTTGGTGAATATGGATGCTACCGCATTTTGTGCATTTTGCTGGCGTATCGACGGCAACGGTTATGCCGCCGCAGTCGTCGCAATACCAGGCGGGTATGCGATGCCCCCACCAAAGTTGGCGGCTTATGCACCAGTCGCGGATTTCTTCGAGCCAACCCGTGTATATTTTCGTAAAACGTTCCGGCACAAACTTGATGCGTCCGTCGTTGACTGCTTCGATGGCGGGTTTGGCAAGAGATTCCATTTTGACGAACCATTGGCGGCTGACTAACGGTTCGACGGTTGTATTGCAACGAGAGCAATGCCCAACGGCGTGTTCGTGGTCGATTGTTTTTACCAAGACACCGGTTGCTTTAAGTTCTTCGACCAATTTTCGGCGACATTCGTAGCGGTCAAGGCCGACGTATTTGCCGGCGCCTTCGCCCATTGTACCGTCGTCGTTTATTACTTTTACTTCTTCCAAGTTGTGCCGTTGCCCCATGGCAAAGTCGTTGGGATCGTGGGCGGGTGTAACTTTTACCGCGCCCGTGCCGAATGTGGGATCGACATAGTCATCGGCGAACAACGGAATTTTACGTTCGACGATCGGCAAAATCAGCGTTTTGCCGATAAGATGTTTATAGCGATTGTCATCCGGATGGACGGCTACGCCTGTATCGCCGAACATTGTTTCCGGGCGCGTCGTGGCAATCTCCACAAATTCGTCAGTTCCTTCGACACGGTAGCGCAAATGCCAGAGATGCCCCGCTTCGGTTTCGTGGTTGACCTCGATGTCGGAAAGCGCCGTCATGCACTTGGGACACCAGTTGGTAATGCGCCGCCCGCGATAAATCAATCCTTCGTCGTACAGGCGCTTAAACACTTCGCGCACGGCGCGACTGCAACCTTCGTCCATGGTGAAGCGCTCTCTGTCCCAATCGAGGGAGGATCCCAAGGAACGCAACTGATGCATTATGCGACTGCCGTAGTCCTCTTTCCATTTCCAAACCCGCGCCAAAAATTTTTCGCGTCCGAGTTCGTGACGACTCGTGTTCTCCTCGCGTAATTGGGCTTCCACCCTTGCTTGTGTTGCGATGCCGGCGTGGTCGCAACCGGGCATCCACAGCGTTTCAAACCCGCGCATACGATGAAAGCGGACCAGAATATCCTGTAAAGTGTTGTCCAAAGCGTGTCCCATGTGCAACTGCCCGGTGACGTTGGGCGGTGGGATAACTATGCTGTACGGCTTCTTGTCACTTTGTTCGTTGGCGTGAAAAAATTTATTCTCTTCCCAAAAGGAATACCATTTTTTTTCAAAGCTTTTCGGGTCGTAGACCTTTGCCATTTCTTTGCTCTCGTCCATAAACCGTGTCCCTTTCGTGATGTTCGGCAAATATAACGTTGACGGTGAGTCGTCGTTTGTGTTTGTCGATTATTACAAAAAAGCACCCCAAAAAA
>CAJORE010000232.1 GCA_905236595.1 uncultured Selenomonadaceae bacterium
AATATCCGTCACCACGGGTAGGCCGAGTTCGTCCTTTATCGCTTTTAATTGCGGCAGCCCCTTTTCCATGCCCGGGCCGCGGAAGCTGTGATAAGAGGACCGGTTCGCCTTGTCAAAAGAGGCTTTGAACACATAGGCAATCCCCAGCCGCTCGCAAATTTCCTTTATCGTGCGCCCGATAAGCAAGCACCGCTCCACGCTCTCCAATACGCAAGGCCCCGCCATCAAAAAGAGCGGTTCGCCCCCGCCGACGTAAAAATCGCCGATTTGCACCTTATTCATAGTGTTGCTCCTTTTCGCCCGTCATATTCGCCGCATAATTCACAATATGCAACCGCCCAAATCGACAAATTCGTTTCCTTTATATACGTCGTTTACCGCTTGCAGATCTTCTTCGGTATCGACGCCGACGAATTTTTGCGCCGTTTCGATTACCTTTATGCGACAGCCGTTCTCCAAAGCGCGAAGTTGCTCCAAAGATTCGCTTTTTTCAAGCGGCGTGGCAGGCAATTTGGCAAATTCCGCCAAAAAATCGCGGCGGTAAGCGTATATGCCGATATGCTTGTATACCGTTGCCCCGGCATTACGCGGGTACGGCACCAACGAACGGGAAAAGTATAACGCAAAACCGTTTTTATCGGTGACAACCTTGACGTTGTTGGGATTTTTCTGCTCCTCCGCGTCGGTTATCGGTGTTTTCACCGTCGCCATCCGCAAATTTTCATCTTCGTTAAAAAGCGCCGCCAATTCGTCGATAAGGCTCGGTTCGATTAGCGGCTCATCGCCTTGCACATTTACAATAACGTCATAATCGACATATTTTTCGGCGACCTCCGCCAAACGATCCGTCCCCGTAGGATGATCGGCGCGGGTCATCATGGCTTTGCCGCCGTGTTGTTCCACCGCCGCCAAAATGCGCTCGTCATCGGTGGCGACAATTACCGCATCAATATTTTTCGCCCGTGCCGCCCGTTCGTACACGCGCACTATCATGGGTTTGCCGGCAATATCCCGCAAAGGTTTGCCCGGCAAACGCGTAGACGCATAACGGGCGGGAATTACGCAAAGAATTTTCATCGTTCGTTCCTCAAAATCCGTCTGAATTGAGCCGCTTCATAAAGTCGCTTTAATTATCCGCCGCCACGCCTTCGGTTCGGCAGGCGGCAACACGCAAACCATCGGCAAAAATGCCCGTTACTCGTAACGTATCGCCTTAATAAGCGCCGTCAGGTACTTTTCCTGTTCGTCGTTAATTTCCCGTTGCAAGTCCTCAACAAGGCGTTGCCACTTGCGACGGATCTTTTTCACGGCAAACCAACGGATCCGCGTGACCGGGATAAAATCCGCCGTACCCAAGTCCGATATTAGGCAAACACGATATTCGTTCGACGCTTCTTTCCTAAAAATAATGTTCTCGTCGGTAATGCCCATCGTTATCCAATTTTCGTCCATAATGCGCCGCCGCAGTTCCAGCAACTTTGCAGTTATGTCCTCCAAATACCGGCTCAATATCGCGGTGTCACGCACACAATCCCTGAGCGTTACCGACGGTTTACCGTCGGCGTCCGTAATCCGCTCGTAAAGATAGCCGCGTCCCAAGTTCGTTTCGACCGTACCGTAATATTTCGGCACCAAATCCATCGGCATATTATGGGCGCGACGATAACTGCGATAGCTTAACTCGCGCTTGATGTCTTTTTGCCCGTCGGCGTTATATATGATCTTAACGCACTTGTCCGGCTCCTGCGGGACAGCGTATACTTTCTTGTGACAACCCTGCCCGATAAGCAATGACTCATCAAGCTCAATAAGATTGCCCATCTTTATCATCTCTTTATTTTTTCGTTTGGTCTACCGTTTCACGCACTCTTGGAGTTTTTCTTCCAGCAGTTTATGAAAATCGTCCTCGCCGCTTCTGAAAGTAACCTCAACACATATCACATACACGGGAATCGCCCACTTCGCCTTAACGACTTCGGCGGGGATTTTCACCGCATCTTTTTCGGTTATGACAATCGCCTCGGCTCCTTCTCGCGTCGCTTGATGCAAAATGTCCTGCATTTCCTTCATCGAATAATCATGGTGATCGGGGTAACGCATACTCTCTATGATGACAGCGCCCAAATCGGACAAGGTTTGCTCAAAGGAGGCGGGGTTGCCGATGGCCGACACCGCCATTATATGCTTGCCGCGAATCTCCGTAACGTCCACGCCGTCGCCGGCGATATTGATATACCAATCGGCAATGGGGATAAGGCAACGGGGCTTATGAACGCTTTCAACGATAAGCGCCCGCTCATTGTACTTATGCACCGTCTCGCGGATATGCTCCCGCGATCCCGCCGCCGCCTGATCGACTTTCGTCATAAGGCAGACATCGGCGCGGCTGATATGCTCGATAGGTTCGCGAAGCGTCCCCCGCGGCAAAATATGTTCGTTGCCAAAGACATTCACCGCGTCAACCAGCAAAATATCCATATCGCGTTTCAACTGCCAATGTTGATAACCGTCGTCAAGTATGGCGATCTCCGCGCCGAAATGCTCAATGGCATACTGCCCGGTTACCGCTCGTTCCGCGCCGATTAAAACCGGCACATTCGGCAAATGCTTGGCCAGCATATAGGCTTCATCGCCCGCTTGGGTCGCGTCCATGCGCAACTCTTTGCCGTCGGACACAATGCCCACGTCCCCGTGCCACTTGGCGCGGTACCCGCGATTTAATATCACCACGCGATAGCCCATATCACGAATATCTTTGGCCAGGCGTTGCGCCGTCGGGGTTTTGCCCGTGCCGCCCACCGTTACGTTGCCGAGACTTATGACATAGCAGTTTAACTTATCGCGCTTGGCGATGCCCAACCGGTAGCTGGCCAGCTTGATGTTCACCAACAAGCCGTAAACGAGGGAAAAGAAATACAACACGCCCATTAAGATATTGGTGGGGAAATCCGCCTGTTCTTTGCTGTGGACAAGATGAATAAAATAGGTCTGCAAATTCTCGATTTTTTCCGTGGCGCGAATGTAACCGACTTGGCTTTCGTAACTTTCTAAAGTCTCTCTTAGAATCACGGCAGACTTACGCGCCGCTCCCTTGTTCTCGTTGACAATAGCCAAAGTTTCCTTCTCAAGCCGTTGCCGCTCCGCCGCATCGTCAAAAAGCGCGGCCGTCCGGGCGGCCAATTCGTCCGCATCCTGCACGGTTATGCACGCATTGCGCTTGGTAAAGAGGGCATGGGTGTCCTTGAAGTTGAACATATTGTGGCCGACGATAATCGCCTTGCCGTGCGCCGCCGGCTCCAAAATGTTGTGGCCGCCGTGGGATATAAGACTTCCGCCCACATACACCACGTCGCCGATGCTGTATATGCGTCCCAATTCGCCGATTGTATCCAAAACAACTATGTCATGGCCGGTAGCGGGATTTTTTTGCAGTTCCGTGCGCGTTGCCGGATTAAAATTGGCATTGCGGCAAATGTGCATGACCTCCGCCACCCGCAAAAGCTCCCGGGGCGCGATAACCAGTTTCGCATTTTTGTGTTTTTTCCGCACCGCCGTAAAAGCTTGCAAAACATAAACCTCTTCGCCGCGATGCGTACTGCCGGCCAGCAAAATCCCATCGTTTTCCGCGATGCCCATGCTCGTCAAAAACTCCTGTTTTTCCTCGGGGCTTACGTCGGTATATGTCTGATCGAACTTCGTGTTGCCCGTGACCGTGACAAGTTCCGGCGGCGCACCCAAGCGCATGATGTAATCGGCGTCAATGGGGCTTTGCATGGCAAAGCGTTTCACCGTCCCGATCATATCGGACAGAATACTGAACAGATACTTGTAACGAGTAACGCTCTTGTCGCTTATGCGGCCATTGACCATCATGACGGGAATCTTAAGCTCCCGCGCCGTCTTTAGGAAATTCGGCCAAAGCTCCGTTTCCACGGGCAAAAAGATGCGCGGATGAATCCGCCGCAAAACGTGTCCCGCCAAAAGCGGCAGATCCAACGGATAATAAATAATGCTGTCGGCATCCTTAATGATGCGATTCGCCATTTCATAACCGCTGGTTGTGACAACGGACACCAAAATCGGCGAGTTGGGGAATTCTTTTCTGAACTCCTTTATCAAGGGGCTGGTGGCAACTACTTCTCCGACGGAAGCGGCGTGTACCCATATGCAATTTTTCTTCTCCACTTTTTCCAAAGCATGAGCGGGGAATATGCCGAACATACTCTGCTTTATGCGTTCCACAAAGCCGCGTTCGCGGGTGGCGCGAATCAAAAAAATTATGCCCACGGGGATTATTATCAAAACCGCCGTGATATTGTAAAGGATTTTTATCGCCACCGTGGCGAATTCATGAAATAATTGCATTGTGCTTCCTCACCTTTCGCGGTTTGCCGCCACGCGAAAGGTCACTCCACTTTGTTGAACTGTATATGGTACAAATTGCTGTACAAGCCGCCTTGGGCAAGCAATTCCTCGTGTGTTCCGTGCTCGGCAACGTGTCCCGCGTCAATGACGTAAATTTGATCGGCCTCGAATATGGTCGAGAGGCGATGGGCAATCACAAAGGACGTCCGTCCCACCATAAGCTTATCCAAAGCCGCCTGCACGATTTTTTCACTCTCCGTGTCAAGCGCACTCGTGGCTTCGTCCAAAATCAAAATGCGCGGATTTTTGAGTATTGCCCGGGCTATCGCCATACGCTGACGCTGGCCGCCCGACAAATTGAGGCCGCGTTCGCCGATTTGCGTGGCATAGCCTTCGGGCAGTTCCCGAATAAACACGTCGGCATTGGCGGCTTTGGCGGCGGCAATGACTTCGTCGTCCGTCGCGTCGAGGCGGCCGTAACGAATGTTTTCCATCACCGTGGCGCTAAACAGCATCGTTTCCTGCGGCACAATGCCGATTTGCTCCCGCAACGAATCCACGGTAACATCGCGAATATCGTGACCGTCAATGTAAATGGCGCCTTCCGTCACATCGTAAAAACGGGGGATAAGGTTCGCTATCGTGGACTTGCCAGCGCCGGACGGCCCCACAAAGGCAATCATTTGCCCCGGCTTGGCCTCAAGCGACACATGCGTAAGCGCCGGTTGGCCTTCCTTATACGCAAAGGTTATGTCGTCCACCGTTACATGGCCGGTGATTTTCGGCAACGGTTTGGCGTCGGGCTTATCGGTGATCGTCTCGGCCAAATCCAACACGCCGAACACGCGGTCCACCGCCGCCATTGCTTTTTGCAACGCCCCATATACGCGGGAGAGCCGCTTTACGGGATTGGCAAGGTTTACGGCATAAGTCAAAAACGCCACCAACGAACCGGCGGTAATTTCGCCGTTCACCACTTCGTAACCGCCGAACCACACGATGAGCGTCACGGCTATCGCCGCCAAAAATTCCACCGTCGGCGTCAGCAAACTCGTAAGCTGCACATTCTTCATCGCCGCCTGGAAATTCAATTCATTTTGGCGGCAAAAGCGCTGTATTTCATAGTCCTCGCGAACGAAGGACTTCACCACGCGCACCGAAGAGATGCTTTCCTGGAGCAGGGAAGTTATTTCCGCCGCCCGTTCCTGGATAATGCGACCCGTTATTTTTATCTTGCGGCCGAAAATTTTCATTGCCTGACCGACCATCGGTATAACGATCAGCGTCAACAGCGAAAGTTTCCAGTCAAGATAAAACATCAATACAATCGAGCCGATTAAGACCGAGCCTTCCGTAACCATTTCAATGAGATTATCAACGAGAGCCGCCTGCATGGCCGCGACGTCGTTCGTCATATAACTCATGGTTTCGCCCGTTTGGTGCCGGTCAAAGTAGGACAGGGGCATCCTTTGGAATTTGCGGAACAAAACTTCGCGCACGTCTATGATGACCCGTTGCCCGATGAAGGACACCAAATACGATTGTCCGTAGTAAAAAATGCCGCGGAAAAAGAACACCACCACAATGCCGACGGAGATGAAATTCAACATCAACACATCTTTTTCGGCAAGCACTTTGTCGATCATGTCCTTGATAATCCACGGCACGTAGAGATTGGCTCCCGCCGCAAGGATAATACATACGATGGCCAGCGCCAAGCGCCGCAAATACGGACGCATATAATTTAGCAGTCGTTTGTAATTTTTCATGTTCAGCTCGTTCCCGTGCGTTAAAATTCGCCGCGTGCCGCGCTTATTATCGCCGCCGCCACACGTTTTGCCGCCCCCTTTTCGCCCAATTTGGCAACAGCCTCCTTAAGCCCCGCCGCAACGGCCTCCCGCGTTTCCTCGCCGCGATAAAGCGGCAACAGCGCGGCCGTTATTTTGTCCGTCGTCACATCGTCCTGCAACAATTCCGTCAACAGCGGCTTATCAAGCAATATGTTCGGCAAAGAAAAATATTTCACGCTGATAAAGTTATGCAAAGCGAAATATGTTATCGCCGCCACCTTGTACAAAACGACGCAAGGAAGCCCCAACAGCGCCGCCTCCAAAACGACCGTTCCCGACGTTGCCATAGCCGCATCGGCGGCCGCCATCAAATCATAGCGGTGCTCATGCGTCAAATTCACGGCAAAGGGCAGGTTCGCCGCCGCGATTTTGTCGGTAATGTTACGCGCATCCACATTATCGGCGACCGGCAAATAAAACGCCGTATCGGGGCGACGGGCATACAACTCGGCCGCCGCCGCCAACATTGACGGGAGCAACAAGTCTATCTCGTGCCGCCGACTGCCCGGCAACAACAAAATTATGTGCTTGTCCTCGGGCAGCGCGAAAAATTCGCGAGCCGCCGCGGCTGTCAACGCGGTATGCACCGTATCGACCAACGGATTGCCAAAGAATCTTATGTTGGCGCCCGCCGCCTCGTATACGGGCAATTCAAAAGGAAAAATCGCCGCCATCGCGTCGGCTGTTTTGGCGCAGGACTTTGCCCGTCCTTTGCGCCATGCCCAAGCAGAAGGCGGAATGTAACTGAAAACGGGGATGCCGCTGTCTTTGGCGCGTTTCGCCAAGCGCCAGTTGAAATCGGGATAATCAATAATAACCAATAAATCGGGTTTTTCGCGCTCCATAGCGGCGGTAAGTTCGTTAAGCAGGCGGAAAATTTGCGGCAAATGGGCAACCACGGCAATAACGCCC
Organism: uncultured Selenomonadaceae bacterium; assembly: GCA_905236595.1. GTDB lineage: Bacteria > Bacillota > Negativicutes > Selenomonadales > Selenomonadaceae > CAJORE01. The sequence goes on from CAJORE010000232.1 coordinate 7,128, forward strand.
ATGAAATTAAAGCCGGCGCAATTTTTTATAAGCCGCACACCGCTTTTTTCCATTTCGTTGCCGCCGAATCCGATGAGTTCCACATTCGGTTCCCGGGCTTTTATTTCTTTGGCAAGAGCCGCTCCGTGAATATCGCCGGAGGTTTCTCCCGCCGAAAACATTATTTTCAAAGGGGGTATTTCTCCTAAGCGGAAACGCCAAAACATTTATATGACGCCGTGTGCTTTCGGCGCAACAAAAAAAATTCGGCAATCTCCCGCAAACAAAACCTGATTTTGCAAAAATTTACGGCCAAGGACAACAGAAAAGCGACCTCTACGCCGCGTAAATTATAACAAACGCCGCCGCATTTGTAAAGAAAATGCGGCGGCGTTTTAAGGTTTGGCGCTTGTCGGCGCTTTTGCGGCAAGCCTTAACCCGATATGACTATATGAGCAAGGCTGATTTTATTTTTGCTTTCAAACGTAATTTTGTCTTACTGACTGCTTGCTGGGAACGGTTCACCATTCCGGCTATCTCCCGTTCCTTGTAACCTTCGTACAACAGCTTTGCTACTTTCCGTTCCATGTCTGTCAAGTTTGAACAATCAATAAGGAGCGATGATTTCGCCGGTGCGCTCTCGTTTGCGGCATACTCAAGCGGCAACTCGCCGCCGCCTTTATCTTTTCTCAGCAAATCTTTCACCGCGCCGATAACGCGCAATTTGGCGTAAGCGGCAAAACTTGCGCACCGTCCTTCGTCAAAATCCACGACGCAACGCCAAAATGCCAACTGCGCCGTCCCCAGCGCATCATCGTAAAGCTCGTAACGGAACCTTTTGTTGACGATTCCCGCCGCGTGCTTAATGAGCGGCATATAAGCCTCCACCAACTCCGTCGCCGCCGCCTCGTCGCCCGCTTTGGCGGCAATGATTTTCGCTCTTTCTTCGTCGATTGTCATAATGTCCTCCCGTCTTACGGCTGTTTGCCGCACCGACAACGCCGCGTCGCTACGATAATTTTAAGCAACGCGCCCGGTTCATAAATG
>CAJORE010000233.1 GCA_905236595.1 uncultured Selenomonadaceae bacterium
AGAGAAATGGAAGTATCTTAAAGGGGCAAAAAAAATACCCAGAAAAGCTACAAATGGTCATGAATACATATATTCAGAAGGGCCTGTAGCTTTTCCCGACTCTTGGGATAAACCCGGACGAACAATGCTGACCAGCGAATCAACGCTTAATCGAAGTACTCATGTTGTGGAAGATCCCGTCACACATAGACTACGTTTGTTAACTCCGATTGAAACAGAAAGACTTCAAGGATTTGATGATAACTGGACGAATTCCGGCATGACCAAAAGAATGAGATACTTTTGTATGGGCAACGCACTGGTGGTTTCGATGGTAACTAGGATGGGAAATACGTTAGACGAAATTATCAAATATGAATAAAACCGTTTTGGGCAGCGCGTCCCCAAAAAAGTCATCGTTTGTTCAGTTTGTCGGCCAACCTGTTGCCGGCGTATTGCACAATTTGAACGAGAAAAATTAAAATTACGACGGTCGCCAACATAACTTCCGGGCGAAAACGTTGATAGCCGTAACGTATCGCCAAGTCGCCCAACCCGCCGCCGCCGATTGCGCCCGCCATGGCCGATTCGCCGACCAAGGCTATGACCACGGTCGTTAATTGCGCCACGATGGACGGAAGAGCCTCCGGCAAAAGCACGCGCCTTATTATGTCTAGCGGCGTTGCGCCCATGGACAACGCCGCCTCCACCAATCCGTACGGCACTTCCTTTAACGATGTTTCAACCTGCCGGCCGATAAACGGCACCGAGGCTATGACGAGCGGCACCATGGCGGCCGTTGTGCCGATTGCGCTGCCGACCAGAAAACGCGTCAAGGGTATGATTGCCACCATCAAAATTATAAACGGCACGGAACGAACGGCATTGACCGCCGCGCCCACGACTTTTGATATTACGGGGCTTTCCAAAATCCCGCCCTTGTTTGTCGTGTGGAGAATTACACCCAAAGGTACACCGATAATCGTGGCTATTGCCATGGAAACCGTCACCATGTAAACGGTTTCGCCCAACGCCTTAATTATCAGCGAGAACATTTCGGCGGACATAACCTATCACCTCCATCCTCAAATCTTTTTTCTTAAGGTAATCCATGGCATCGCGCAAAACATTTTCTTCGCCGGTTATTCCTATTATCATTCGCCCGAAGGGAATATGGCATATTTGATCAAGATTCCCGAACAGCATCGTGCACTCAAGCCCGGGGAATTGGCGAATCATTCCGGCGATAACGGGGTCGTCCGCCGATTCGCCCAAAAATATCAGCCGCAAAAGCAAATACCCGTCGGGGACGTACTCTTGCATGATTTCGCCGCCGCGAAACGCCGTCGGCAATTCGTTTGACAACAGGACGCTTATAAATTCCTTCGTTATGCTCTTTTGCGGATTGGTAAAGACATCCACCACCGAGCCTTCTTCGGTTATAACGCCTCCGTCAATGACGGCAACCCTGCCGCAAATATCTTTTATGACCTGCATCTCGTGAGTGACCACAACGACGGTCAAATTCATCTGCCGATTGATTTTTTCGATAAGGGCAAGCACGTCTTTCGTTGTCTGCGGGTCCAATGCGCTTGTCGCCTCGTCGCACAACAACACCTTCGGCTCGTTCGCCAAAGCGCGGGCTATGCCGACCCGTTGCTTTTGCCCGCCGGAAAGCTGGGCGGGGTATCTGTCCGCCAAATGCGAAAGCCCTACCAATTCAATGAGCGGACGAACCTTCCCGGCGATTTCGTCCTCGGACAAATTACCCGCCAATCGCAAAGGAAACGCCGCGTTATCGTAAACCGTCGCCGACGACAACAGGTTAAAGTGCTGGAAAATCATGCCGATGCTTTTTCGCGCCGTGCGAAGTTCGTCGGCATTTAATTTCGTCATTTCCCGCCCGTCAACGATAACCCGGCCGCTTGTGGGGACTTCCAACATATTTATGCAACGAATGAGCGTCGATTTGCCGGCGCCGCTTTTGCCGATAACGCCGTAAATTTCCCCGGCGGCTATGTTTAGGTTGATGCCCTTAAGCGCGGCAACGTCGCCGGAAGAACCGGGATAGGTTTTGGTGAGCGATTTTATTTCTATCATTTAAATGTAAGCCCCCCTTCGATTTTTACGGTAAGGAAACACTGCATAAATGAGTTCGTACCATTGCCGAGGGATTTTTTCGGAAGATTTGGAATGACGACGAAGCGTAGTGGTGCTA
>CAJORE010000234.1 GCA_905236595.1 uncultured Selenomonadaceae bacterium
AGTGGTGCTACGCTGAGGAGGAATGACGCAGTATGCCGGAAAAAGACCCGGCAAGGGTGCGGACGAATTATGCAGTATTTCCCATAAGGAGTTTGACAGCGGTGCAATCACCCGCCAACGATCGCAAAATTTGTTTTATCACCTGCGTTAATGACGAAGATTGGTACAGCGAAGCCTTGCTGTACTTAAAAAGTTTGCATATTCCCCAAGGTTTTTCCGCGCAATTTGAAGCCGTGCGCGGCGCAAAATCCATGACGAGCGGTTACAACGAAGGTATGCGCCGGGGCGCGGATGCCAAATACAAAGTTTACCTTCATCAAGATACCTTGGTGGTGAACAAAAATTTGGTGCAAGACCTTGTTGACATTTTCGCCGACAACTCAATCGGTGCCGTCGGCGTCATCGGCTGTCGTTCGCTCCCCAAGAGCGGCGTATGGTGGGATGGCCTTCGCACCTACGGCCGAGTGCTTCACGCTTGCGAACCGGAAAGCGTGGTCGATTCTCATTGCATGGAGCCGGAAGGGGCATATATGGACGTCGAAGCGGTGGACGGGCTTTTCATCGCCACCCAATACGATTTGCCGTGGCGCGAAGATTTGTTTGACGGCTGGCACCTCTACGACACCTCCCAATGCCGCGAATTTTTGCGGCGCGGCTTAAGAGTTGTCGTGCCTAACCAAGAAAAGGATTTTTGGTGCATCCATTGCCCGAAAGAAAAACCCTTGGCGGCGGAATACAAAGGCTACCAAAAAATTTTCGTAAAAGAATACGGCGCCGAACTACGCCCCGAAGTTTAGGAAGTTCTTACCCATGGAATCATTGCAACCGCAGTTACTCCAATTTCTTCCCCAACGCTCCGATGTACCGCTCAAAATTTTGACCGTCGGCACGGACTATCTTGCGCCGCTTAGGGAAAAATTCCCCAACGCCGCTCTCTTTGCCGCCGTTGCCCCTGCCGACGACCAAGCGGAGGCGGCACGGGAAATTTGCCGCACGGCAAATATCGACCTTTGCTTTATCGACGTCTACAGCGATCCTTTGCCCTATCCGCAGGATTTTTTTGATTATATCGTATCGGACTTGACCCTTGAAAAAGCCGCCAACCCGCAGGACATCGCCGCCGGTTTCGGCACCTTCATAAAACCCACCGGCGCATGGCTCACAAGCTTTCGCAACATCCGTCATTGGTCGATATTGAGCGATTTGATGGCCGGTCATTATTGGCACGTCGTAAGCCGACTTTATGCCAAGCAGGAATTTGAACGGCTCTTGTACGCATCATTTTACAAGGAAGTCCGCTTTCGCCCGGTACGGCGCGATTGTCCCGATGATTTGGTCACGCGGCTGACCGAAGCGGGCTTTAACAACGACATTGACGACTTAAACACCGAGTTCTGGCTTGTGTATGCGGCGCGTTCCATGCCGGAATTGGCTCTTTTGAAATCCATGTTTGACCGGACGACGCGCAAAAATTTCTCGCGGATTATCCACCGCATCGAGTATGACGTGGACGCCGCCGCCAACGTTGCCGCATTTTGGCGGCTTATCGCCGAAAAAGACATTTTCGCCGACTATGCGGCCGCATTCATTGAACAGACGGTGTTTCACCATGCGGCTTTTTACCGTATGCTGAGCGTTCATACGCCGGATGCCGAGCGCAAACGACTGCGCGCCGTTACCGAGGCGGCATTGCGCGATTCTTTAAGCAACAAGCGAAGAGATGAACTTAATTTTTTAACCGAACAATATGAATAACGAAATCTTAAACTGGCTTGTCCTCGCCTACAAATTCGCCGCCGACGGCGACCCCAAGGCCATGCGTGCCTGCGCCCGCGAAATATTCGGAATTGACGACAAAGCGGCGGACGGTCCGGCGGTAATGGCGCTGGCGGCGCTTTATGCGGGGCAGACCGACGAAGCGGACATATTGTCCGACGATGCCATGACCATGGACAAGCACAATTTTAATGCGCGTCTTGCCCGTGCCGGTGTATTGGCCACCAGGTTCGCCCTAAAGGACGAGCTTGACTTGCTCACCAAACTGATAAAGGATGTCACGGCGGCGGCCAAGAAAGAGCGCGAGTTGCAAAAAGAGCTTGCCATAAGACTGCACATGGGGCGCGCCATGCCGACGGACGAAAAAATTTTACGCGAAGCAACGGCGGCAAAATCAAAAATTTTCGCGGCCGTGCTTTTGCGCGCCAACGGCTTTTTGGCGGACGCCGCATACCTTGCGGCCGATCCCGTCGTTGCCGCCGATGCGTTGCTGAAAGCCAGCGAACTGACGCCGCAAAAAGAGGACAAAGCCGCCCTTTACGGCAAATATCTTTTCATGCTCAATTACCGGTTGGGCGGATCCGGCGAAAAAAAGGCCGACCTTGCCAAGCGCTACAACGATTTTTTCATCGACGTTCCGGTCTACAACCATGAAAATGTGCGCCGGATTGCCGACAAGAAGTTGCGTATCGGCTATATATCCGGCGATTTTCGCCGCCACGCCGTCGCTTACTTTTTGGAGCCGCTCCTTAAGGAATTTAACCGCGACGAGTTTATCATTCATTGCTACTCGCTGAACAAGGCCGACGACGTTACGGCCAATCTGCGCCGCCAGCCCGTTTTGTGGCGCGAAATGTACGGCAAAGCACCGGCTGTGGTGGCCAAAATCATCGCCGAGGATCATGTGGACATACTTGTCGATTTGGGCGGCCATTCCGGCGAAACAAACGCCCTGCCCATAATGGCGTACCGTCCCGCGCCGATTCAAATGACGGCTCTTGGGTACACGGCCACCACGGGCTTAAAAGCCATTGATTACTTCCTGTCGGACAAAATCTGTTCGCCTGCCGGAGTCCGTGCGGACAACATCGGCTTTACGGAAAAAATAATCAAGATGCCCGGTTGCGCTTTTTGCTATGCGCCGGGACTGGTGCGGCAAATGCCCCCCGCCGCCGCCCGCGCTCCCATTACCGACAACGGTTTTGTTACCTTCGGTTCGTTCAACAATTTCAACAAAGTATCGGACGAATTGTTGCACCTGTGGCGAAGCGTTTTGGATCGCTTGACGGATTCGCGGCTCATCATCAAGGGCAAAGTCGCCAGCACGCCGTCCGGCCGCGAAATTTTGACGGAGCGTTTGCGAAAACTTAGTTTTGACCTTTCGCGGGTGGAGTTGCGCCCGTTCAGCCAAAATTATCTGGAAGAATATAACGACATTGACATCGCCTTGGACACCATGCCGTATAACGGCGGTCTGACCACTTGCGAAGCGCTGTTTATGGGGGTGCCGACGGTTACGATGCGCGGCAAGACCCACGGGTCGCGTATCGGCGCGTCGATATTGACGGCTGCCGAATCCACCGAGCTTGTGGCGCAGAACCAAATGGAGTATGTGAAAAAAATATTGCAGCTTGCCTCCAATCCCGCGCTCATCAAACGTTATCACAGCGGACTTAGGGACTACGTCAGAAATTCGCCCCTCATGGACACCAAGAAATATATGGCGGAGCTTCAGGAACTTTATCGGCAAATGTGGCAGGATTTTTGCCGCGGGAACAAGGCGCAACATTGAACATAGGTTTTAGCGGCAGACGGTTCCCGACGCGCAACGGTTTGTTGTCCATAGGTTGCCGCCTTTTGCGAAGGATTTATCCATGAAACATTTTGCTTACAATCGCTTTTTGATTTTCTTTATCGTCGTGGGACTTATTGCCGCCATGATAATAAACATCGGGCGGCACGATACGGAAATAAAAAACAACACCGTCGATCTCGCCATTGATTACGAAGGACTGTTGGAATTGGCCGAACGCGAAGGCCTCCCCCCCGAGAAAGTCCTCGCCGATGCCAAAGAGGCGGGAATTACTTCCTTGGCCGTGTACGAAACCACCTTTCGCAAATTGAACGAAAACGGCAAAGTGTCGGCTACGCCGGGTGCCGCCATTTTGGCGGCATACCACGGCGGCACGTTGACGGACGCCGCTTGGCGTTCGTTGGTGCAGGCGGGGCGCATAACCGGCACGGAAGTCTACGTCACCGGGCATGACCCGGCGACTTTTGCCGAAGTAAAGGAAGATTTGGTGCGCCGCTTGGGCAAAGAGCGCGTCGCTTCCTTGGACGTTGCCGGACAAGAGGTATTGGCGGTTAAGGCGCAGTATTTTTCGTTGCAAAAAATGAATTTGGGTATGCCCACCGATGAAATGCGCGCCGTGAACAACGCCGGCTTTCACGTCATAGCCCGACCCAGCAATTACGAAAGTTGCACCGCCGACGATGTGAAGGCGG
>CAJORE010000235.1 GCA_905236595.1 uncultured Selenomonadaceae bacterium
GCCGACTGACGACAACGCAAAAAGCACCGCCAAAATGCCGACCACTGCCGTTCCCCAACGACGTTTATGAAGCGCGTTTGCCAATATTTTTCGATATTCGGCGGGATTGGTGTCAGCGGTTTTTTCCGGTTTCGGTTGCAAAAACAAAGTGACGGGGACGAGAAATGTTACGAGGAATACGGCAAAAATAAGCCAAGATTGATGGTCGATTAAAGGTGCCATAACCGACAACAATGTTTCGCTTGCCAAAACCTGCCGCGCCAACAGCACTTGCAGCAAAAATATGACCTGCCCGAATATCGTTGCCGCCATTTGCACACCGAAAACAAACAGCAACCGTCGGTGATTGAGTGCCGCCGATGCCTTGTAAACCAAAAAACCGCTCAAAAAACCGAGGAATAACCCCGTGAGCCAACCTAAAATTTTTACCGCTACGGCAAGCGTAAAATAATTGCCCTCGGCAGCGGTAACGCTCGACACAGGCATAAGCCAAATTTCCATGCCGTGCCATAAAAACAAAGCCAACGTGATACCGCCTACCGCCCAACCAAAAATTTTTTTGCCGGTGTCGCCAACATGGTTTTCGCCACGATAGAGTGTAATCAGCAGTACGGTTTCGGCAGCGAGGGCGACAACGATAGCCATTGCCTCAAAAATTTCCCGGCTTACGGCTTGCCGCGTCCCCGTTTTGACCGCCGCCATAAACAGCGACAGAAAAAAGCCCCATTTTAACATCTTGACCAACGTGGTCTTGTAAGAAGCCGATTGCAGCGGCAGTATTATCGCCAACAGAATCGAAAGCGGCACGGTCAACATGACCGCTTCTTCCATCGCCGGTATGAGTTGCTGTAAAAAAGATTGCAGCATAAATACATCCCTTTCGCTAAAACAAAAATGCTCCTGCCGCTTTTTATGCGGCAAGAGCATAAGCATTAAAAGCGGTAACGGATTACCACTTGCGCGGTACGTACTTAAATTCCCAATGCATTTTCACCGGCTCGGTCCAAAAACGTCCCGGAACACCCGTCTCCGAATCGGTATGCACGGCATAATTCATGCGAATAGGGCTTTCAAAGGTGAAATCGCAATCATAAGTACCGGCACCGAGCATCTTCACGTTCGCCCCGTAATGAGGACCGTCATCAGCGTTCATCGGCATAAACGTACCTTCAATGGCTTCGCCGGTTTCCCGCTTGGTGAATTTGTAATGAACGGTAAGATAAGGAATCCACTCGCCGACGCCGAACCCGGTATCATTGCCTTCGGTGGCGTGAATATCGGTTTCGATGTGAATGTCTGCTTCATCGGCCGACAGCATCATGCCCGCCGGCTCCATGGTCACGGGCTGGAAATAAACGAGCGCGACTTTGAAATGTTCTTTCACGGCTTCCTGTTCATCCCCGATAGGATATTCCTGGAAACCGGCCGCTTCCGACACGCCGCCGTTAAACGCAAACAGCGACGCCGTTACCGCGCCAACGGCCAGTGCTTTCTTCAAAAACTTAATGCTCTTCATGGATAATTCCTCCTCAAATCTGAACTTTTTATGCGGTTTGCTGCCGCCTTTTATATAAAACCGCCGCAAGTGCCGTCAAAATCAAAACAACTTGTGGGATAACGGTTTCGTAGGTTGGATAAAGCCCCAACAAATCAATGCTCGGAACGGGAATGTTATCGGGAATCATATTGGTTGACACGACCCCTGCCTCCTGCAATTCCTTTATGCCGCCGCCGGTAAAAGTGACGGCAAGGATAAACATGAACACACTCGTTACCATAAAGAACGGGGCGATTGGTATCTTTAGCGCACCGCGCTGCACGAGGAAAAACATAATTGCCAAAACGGCACATGCCGCGACAAAACCGAGCCAAATCATATCGACATCCCCGGTGGCGTTATTGAACAGTGCTTGGTAAAACAAAATAACTTCGGCACCTTCGCGATACACCGCCAAAAATGCCGCAAAGCCCAACGCTCGCAATTTGCCGGACGAAAGCGACATTTTCACCATGCCGCTTATATATTTTTTCCATTCTTCGGCATTGGCCTTGCCGCCCATCCACGCACTTGTCGCCAAAAGAACCGCCACGGCAAACAGTGCCGTAAAACCTTCAATCAATTCGCGGCTTGCTCCGGATTCGGTTGCGCCGATTACCGAATTAAACAGGTACGCGCTGACAAAGCTCGCAAAAATGGCCGCTATCGACCAGTTGTAAACCGTACCGATGGCTTTTTCATGTCCGGCTCGTCCCAAATAAGCTATTATGCCGACCAAAACCAACATGGCTTCAACGCCTTCGCGCAGGAGAATCAAAAACGCTTGCAGAAACATACCCCAACCGCCGGATTCGATACCGGCCGTTTCGAGAGTGGTTACTTCAATGTTTATCATCTCTAATAGCTTGTCAGCGTGGGCTTTTACTGCTTCTTGTGATTCGCTGTTTCTGATGGATTTTTTCAAATTGTAAAACTGATATTCCGTCAAATTGGCACTTTTGGCAGAAATGCCGTTTCTGACCGCGCTTTCAAGCCCGTCTTTTTCGTATATGCCGTAGTAAATATCGTTGACGGCATTTTTCGCGCCCTCCGCATCGCCGCTTTCATACAAATTAAGTACGCGCTGCATATCGCTCTCAATGTGTTCATATACCTGTGTCCACGTTTGCGCGGCGTAAGCGGTCGGCATTACGAGCAAAACTGTCGCAAATATCGCAAGCAAAAACTTTCGCAAGGACATACCCCCCATAATCCTATCAGGAATTGATTTTCATTATCAACATAAAGACAAAAATCAATGCTTGATAATTGCCGCCACCGCCATAATAGTGAGGAAACTTTTGCGAATTTTCATAGGGATGCCTCCTTTTTAATTTTTACGATGCTGTTTGATATTGAAATAAAGACTGCATATATAATTGGACTCCATCGGTTTGCCTTCGGTGTCCGTAGCCGGCTTAAACTTCCACTCTTTGCGCACTATGTTCATCGCCACATTGTCGAAAATCAAATTGCCGGAGCTTATCATGATTTTTGTGGCGTCAACTTCCCCTTCACGGTTTATGTGTGCGCTTACGCTTATTCTGCCCTTAAAGGACAATGCCCCTTCCGTGGGTTGCACTTCAACAATCAGTTTGGCAGGTTCGCCCATCGTCTGACCGTTGCTGTTTGAACGTATGGCAATGTTGCCGTTCTCGGTTTCGGACACATCGGCCGGTTTTTCTTGTAACTTGGCTATTGCCTCCTGCTCATCCTCAGCTTCCTGCGGCGTCTCTTCCTCAATCGGCGTTTCCACCACTTCTATCGGTGGTTCGGGAATAGTCTCGGGTACAAACACCGGCACAATTTCCGGCTCGGGTTGCGGCTCTTCCTCCGGTTCGACCACA
>CAJORE010000236.1 GCA_905236595.1 uncultured Selenomonadaceae bacterium
ACAATACGGCGCGGCTGCCTGCCACCAACGACCCCATCCAATGGAATTTTGCCCCCGTGTGATAAAGGGGCGGTATGCACAAAAAAACATCGTCACGGTTTGTAAGATGGTGCTTTTGCTCCATTTGCGCCGCTTGCGTGAGACTTTGGTGCTTGTGCAAAATGGCTTTCGGGAAGCCGGTGGTGCCGGAAGAAAAATAAATGGCGCCAAAATCATCGTCGGTAATTTCAATATGCGGGCGTTCGCTTGAGCAGTTTGCCGCCAGCAGGTGATAGCTTTCGGCAAAGCTGGGGCAGTTGTCCCCCGCATAAATGAGGAGCCGCCCTTTGGCCAAACGTTCGGCGTTCGTCTCCATGCGGCCGATAAACTCCGGACCGAAGATTATGACGTCGACTTCGGCCAGCTCGGCGCAATACAAAATTTCGTCCGCATCGTAGCGGAAATTAAACGGAACGGCAATGGCGCCCGTTTTCAAAATTCCAAAATATATCGGCAACCATTCCAAGCAGTTATACATTATTATGGCAACTTTGTCGCCCTTTTTGACGCCGCGTTCGATTAAGAGATTGGCGCAACGGTTCGCTTTCTCGTCAAAGACCCGCCACGTTATTTCGCGGCGGTAGGGGGCAAAGGAATTGGCTTCGATTAAATTGTATTCTTTCCAACTCATGCGCCGACCGTCCGGTTCGGCGGGGTTAAGCTCAATGAGCGCAACTTCGTCGCCGTACAAATCGGCGTTGCGCTCCAAGTAATCCATAACCGGCATTATTGTTCTCCTGATTATATTCGGGCATATCCGATAATCGTTTGTGTATCGTTGTCTGTCGTGCTTTCGGCGCGGCAGACGGCTCATAAAAACGGATTTTTGAAAAGTTCCCGTTACAAAAAGCCCTGCCGATTCTATCATATTTGGCGGTGTCCTTCAAGTTTTTGATGCGGTAAAAAAGAATTGTCAAGCGGCGAAAATAAATGTATAATACGTTTCCAAACGAGTGATGCCCGGTTGTTTTACGAAAACCATGACGATGCTCAAGCGGAAGCTTTTACGGCTCCGGCGGTGCGGCAACGGCAAAAAACAAGCGGCATTGCCGTTCTTTGGCTGTGTGCCGTCATAAAGACGGTTACGGAAGGAGACTATTCATGCAGGAACTTGCGTTGAAGTATGGTTGCAACCCCAATCAGCAACCCGCACGGGTTTTTATGAAAGAGGGCAAACTCCCCTTTGAGGTGCTGAACGGTCGTGCCGGGTACATAAATTTGTTGGATGCTTTCAACGGTTGGCAACTGGTGCGCGAATTGAAAGCGGCGACCGGTTTGCCCGCCGCCGCGTCCTTTAAGCACGTCAGCCCCGCCGGGGCGGCTGTCGGTTTGCCGCTTACCGAGACGCTCAAAAAGATTTATTTTGCCGATGATTTGGAGCTGTCGCCAATGGCGATGGCGTATGTTCGGGCGCGGGGCGCGGATCGCATGAGTTCCTACGGTGATTTTGCCGCCCTGTCCGACGAATGTGATGCGGCAACGGCGCGATTTTTGAAGCGTGAGGTTTCCGACGGCGTTATCGCTCCTTCGTATTCCAAAGAGGCGCTTGAAATTTTGCAAACCAAGCGCAAGGGCGGTTATTTGGTCATTCGGATGGATCCCGATTACGCGCCGCCGCAAACGGAATGCAAGGAAGTTTTCGGCGTGACCTTTGAGCAAGGCCGCAACGACGTCAAAATTACCGAGGATTGTCTGGCGGATATTCCGACGAAAAACAAAAACTTTACCGAGGAGGCCAAGCGTGACTTATTGATCGCGCTTATTACGCTGAAATATACGCAGTCCAATTCGGTATGCTATGCCAAGGACGGGCAGGCGATCGGCATCGGCGCGGGGCAGCAGTCGCGGGTCCATTGTACGCGTTTAGCCGGCGGCAAAGCCGATCTTTGGCACTTGCGGCAGGCTCCGCAGGTTTTGGCGCTGCCCTTCCGTGATGATGTGCGCCGTCCGGATCGGGACAATGCCATTGATGTTTATTTGGGCAACGAGTGGGCGGATCTTTTGGAAACGGACGAATGGCGGCGATTGTTTACCGTGAAGCCGACCCGTTTTACCGACGAGGACAAGGCGGCGTTTCTTAATACCGCCGTCAAAGTTTCCCTGGCCTCCGATGCGTTTTTCCCCTTCGGCGACAATATCGAACGGGCGGCCAAAAGCGGCGTTAAGTATGTCGCGCAGACGGGCGGTTCGATTCGGGACGATAATGTCATCGAAACCTGTGACAAGCACGGCATGGTTATGGCCTTTACACATATCCGGCTCTTTCACCATTAAGACGACGAAAAAATTTTCTTTCGGCAATGCGCCAAAAAAATCGACGCTCATCCTTACCTTTGGCAGGGATGGGCGTCGGTTTTGTCATGCGGTTTCTTCCCACCACGCCGAAAATTTTTGCGTCGGGGCATTGTCGATAAAGACCGTTTCGCCGATTTTGGGCGTCAGCAGTTTGTAGGGGAAGTTTTGGGCGGCGCGGCTCAGTTCGCGGTACGGCTCCTGCCAAGGGTGTCGCGCCAAGGCGAACTTGCCGCCGTGCGCCGGGAGCAACATCTTGGCGCCCGCGTCGGCGGCGGCTTGGGCGGTTTCCGCTGGCAACATATGAATGGCGTGCCACGCCATGTTGTATTGGCCGTTTTCGCCCAGCATCAGGTCGAACCCGCC
>CAJORE010000237.1 GCA_905236595.1 uncultured Selenomonadaceae bacterium
CGATAACGAGGTTCTGATCCCAATTAAATTCTCCCTCTTCGCCGGCGGCGAATACGCTGGTCATGCTAAAGACCATAATCGCCATTAGCGACAGCATCATCGCTGTCAATTTACCCAACCGTTTCATTAAAATCCTCTCCTTCACGAATGTAGTGGTTGGAAATTACGGAATGTTTTGCCTTCGCCAAACAGACGGGCTAATTGCCGCCCAACGAAAGCAACCCATTGTTACCCCTCTCATTAACCTATTATAGCCCTTTGCATTAAAATATCCTGTGACTTAAATTAGAAAACCATTAAAAACTGTCAGAAAATATTAAAAACAATTAAGAGAAGGGCAAACAATGAAGTGTTTTTCTTATTCGTGAACAATACGGTTTTTCCTGCCGCAAAAAAAAATTTTGCCGTATATGTTTGGGCAAAAATCGCCGGGTCATTCGCATCATTGTGTCGGCAAAGTTTTCCTTAAATTTTTTTTAATGAACAAGACGTAGTGACGGAGTAAAGATTTTTATGCTATAATTACAGACAATATCGACGAACCATAACAAGAAAGGAAGGATTTTGCCATGAAAAAATTATCGTCAACGATACTGATGATTGTTTTGGTTTTGGCTCTTGGCGTCGTGCCTTGCTTTGCGGCAAAGCGTGCGGTGTCCGTGGAGCCGTTACAAAATGTCGCCGGTGCCGAAGGAGCAAGGGCATTGCCCATTTTACGGGAACACATCGTATCCGCCATCGCCGGCAGCGCCGCTTTTCGCGTCAAAGCATCGACGGATGCCGCCGCGCAATATTTATTGACAACGACGGTTACGGATTTTTCTTTTTACGATTCCAAAAGCGACAAAGCCAAAGTGCGCGGACTTATAAAAAAAGCCTTCGGCAATGCCCAAACGGAAAGTGACGCCGTAAGCGACGCCGAACGCGAAGCGGCCGCCAAGGAACTGAAAGAAATTTCCGATAATCCGACAGGCAGTAAAGTGAGTGTTGACGTGAACTTTGTCGATAACAACGGCAACATTGTTTTTGCCGCGGCCTTTGTGGGCGACAAAGTCGGCGCCACCGAAGAAAAAGCTCTTTACAACACCTGCCGCGATTTGGCGGTGCAGATAACGGCAAAAATGGAGAGCGTTGCACAAAACGAGCCGGATGTCCCCGTCGTCGTTGCCCCCGATAATGGCGAAGGGAGCGGCGCATCCGCCGTCACCGCCGCCCTGCCCAAGAAAAATGCCGCCCCGTCCGCTTTTCGCGGCGTAATCGGCGATATGAGCGGCGACATCGTTTACATTGACCAAGGCACGGCCAGCGGCTTGACCGTCGGCGATATGCTGACAATCCTGCGCGAAAACGGCGACGTTGTCATCAACGGGCAAGTCGTGGGCAAAAAGGAGCAAGCCATCGGCAAAGTGAAAGTTGTCGAAGTTTTGGAAAAATATTCCGTCGGTAAAATCTTGGAAAAGACCGCCGAGGTCAAACAAGGCGATACGGTAAAAAGGTCTGTGGACTGATTTTCAAAAAGGTGAACCATGATGAAAAAAATATGCAGGAATCTGACAATATTATTGGCTGTGTTTACGGTGTTTTTGGCGGCGATAACGCCCGCCGACGCGGCGAAAAAACGCGTTGCCATAATGCCCCTTGAAAAATTGTTCGTTCTGTCCGAATCGCAACAGGACGAAGAGACGGTGGCGCAAATCATGTCCGACCAGTTGGTTGTCGCCATCGGTGACAGCGGCAATTACACCGTGGTGGAGCGTACGCAATACGATAAAGCGCTGAAGGAACTGGGCTTTCAAAATCTCTACGCCGAGCCGGAATATGCGGCGGAAATGGGCGCGGCATTCGGCGCACAATACATCGTTGTCGGCAAAATCACCTTGGTTAAAACAAAAGCCGCCGACAAACGGGGCTTTATCAAGAAAATCGCCGCCAAATTCGACACGCCCTACCGCACGAACATTGCTTTGGAACTGCGGATGGTCGATTGCCAGACCAGCGAAGTAATATTGGCGCGGACAATCGAAGGTGATCGCGGCGGCAAAACGGAGAAGGATTCCCTCTACAATGCCTGCAAAGATGCCGCCGCCAATTTCATGACGGAAGTGCAGATGCTAAACCCCTTCGCCGGACGCATAATCGAAGTGAACGGCGACAATATTTACATTGACAAGGGCTTGGACAGCGGCTTGCACAAAAACGACGTGTTAATCATCTCCCGCGAAGGCAAGCCCCTTGAAGCGAACGGCAAAATCATCGGCATGACGGAAGATGAAATCGGCAAAGCGAAGGTCATCGAAGTAACCGCCGATTATTCGATTTGTCGCGTTACCGACAGCAACCAGGTCGTACAAAAAGGCGACATCGTGAAACGAGGCAAATAAATGCGCAAAATAATTTTAGCGGTTCTTATCGCCTTGTTGTGGCTGCCCGTTGTCGCCGACGCCAAAAACGTCACCGCCACCGGCTCCGGCGCAACGCCCGCCGCCGCCGAAAACGATGCCTTGCGCATGGCGGTGCAACAGGCGGTTGGCGCATTGGTGGATTCAAAAACCCTCGTCGAAGACAGCGAACTTTTATCCGACCGCATCTACACGCAAAGCCGCGGTTTCATCACCGATTACCGCGTCTTGGCGCGAGAACAGACGAACGGACTGTGGAATGTCACCGTCAACGCCGAAGTAAGCGACGAACCGAACTCCAAACTGATGAGCGAATTGGCGCGTTTGGGCATCATCGACACCCAGATAAGGAACCCGCGTATATGCGTTTCCATACCCGAAACGCACATCAGCCACCGCATACCCGATCCCGCCGGAGAGACAGCGGTGATAAAAACCCTCATCAACGCCGGTTTTTCCAACGTAATCGCCGTCAACATCGGCGAGCGGGCGTACCGCATGGGAGCGGATATATTGCAAAATGCGGCGCGGCAATACGGCGTTGACATCGTCATCGTTGGCGAAGCATTCAGCGAATCCGCCGGCGACCCCGCCGCCTATTTGCCCGGCAACAAGCGTTCGTCGGGTCTTACCTCCTGCCGCGCCCGCGTCGAAGCCAAAATGTACATCGCCAAGACGGGGCAAATAATCGCCGCCGACGGCAAGTACGGCTCCGGCACGGACAATCTTGAAAACATTGCCGCCAAAAAAGCCCTCGCCAAAGCCGGCAAACAAATCGGCGAATATTTTGTGGGGCAGATAACGGGAATGTACACGAACCGTCAGGACGTAAAAGTTATCGTCTACGGCGGCGACTTTACCAAAATAAACCGCGTGCAACACGCCTTGGACAATGTGCCGGGCGTTAAAAACGTTAATCTTGCCGAATACGCCGGGGGCAA
>CAJORE010000238.1 GCA_905236595.1 uncultured Selenomonadaceae bacterium
AAATGCCGTATCGACGGAGGCAAAATCCGCCGCGTAGGGTATTTGGTCGGCGGCGAGATAGCGAATGTTGGTGCGTTCCAAATTGGTCACTCGCGGATCGTTGCGCAATTTCCAGGCGAGTTGGCCGTAGCCGACATCGACGGCGACGACGTGAGCGGCACCGTTTTGGAGCATACAGTCGGTAAAACCGCCGGTCGAAGCGCCAATATCGAGGGCGTTTTTGCCGGTCAAATCAATGGCGAAAGCGGCGAGGGCTTTTTGAAGCTTAAAACCGCCGCGGCTGACAAACGGCATATCTTCGCCGATTTTGCGTATTTCGGCGGCATCGTCGGTCATTGTTCCCGCCTTGTCAATTTTCTGCCCGTTCACCAAAATTTGTCCCGCCATTATGAGCCGTTTCGCCTGTTCGCGGCTGTCGGCAAGCCCGGCCGCCGTCACCAAGACATCAAGACGTGATTTTGCCATCTAAAGCCTCTTTTACGGTTGCGGCAATTTGCGGCGCAGTAAGCCCGCAGTCGGCCAGCAATTCATCGCGGGAGCCGTGGGGAATGAATTTGTCGGGAATACCTATGCGCAACACGGGTACGGGGAACAGGCGGCGATCGCACAAAAATTCGCTCACCGCCGATCCGAAACCGCCCGCAAGAACGTTTTCTTCGACGGTCACCAATAATTTGGCGGTAGTGGCAAAATGCGTAATCATTTCGGTATCCAATGGTTTTACGAAGCGCATATTAACGACGGCCGCGCTTATCCCGTCCTCTTGCAAAATTTCCGCCGCCTTGAGAGCGGGGGCGACCATGCTGCCCACCGCCAAAAAGGCCGCATCAGTCCCGTCGCGCAAGACTTCGCCCTTGCCCCGGGGAAGATTTTGCAAGTCTTGGTCGAGAGGCACTCCAAGTCCTGCGCCCCGCGGGTAACGAATCGCCGTCGGTTCGGCGGCGTTTAACGCCGTGAAGAGCATATTCCGCAGTTCGTTCTCGTCTTTCGGACACATTACGGTTATGCCGGGAATGTGCCTCAAGTACGACAAGTCAAATACGCCGTGGTGGGTCGCGCCGTCCTCGCCAACCAGTCCCGCACGATCCAAAGCCAATACCACCGGCAAATGTTGCAGGCATACATCATGCAAAATTTGATCGTAAGCGCGTTGGGCGAAGGTCGAATAAAGCGCTATGACGGGGCGTTTTCCCGCCGCCGCCAACGCGGCCGCAAAGGTCATGGCGTGTTCCTCGGCAATGCCGACGTCAAAGAAGCGTTTGGGGAAGGTTTCGGCAAATTTTTTTAGACCCGTGCCGCCCGGCATGGCGGCGGTGATGGCCACAATATCCTTATTGGTTTGGGCAAGCTCCACCAATGTTGCGCCGAAAATATCCGTGTAGGTTTTCCCGCCGCTTTTTTTGGCCGGAAGTCCCGTTGTCGCATCAAATTTGCCGATGCCGTGGAACAGCTCGGGTGAATTTTGCGCCGGGCGGTAGCCTTTGCCTTTTTTCGTTTGCACATGAATAAGCACCGGGCAATTCATGTTTTTGGCGTCGTTAAAAACTTCCTTCAGCAACGCTATGTCGTGACCGTCCACCGGACCTATGGTCTTAAAGCCCCATTCGTCGAACAATCCCCCCAACGATATGAGGGACTTGGTGCCTTCCTTTATTTCGGCGGCGGTCTTTAATGCCTTTTCGCCAAGGTAGGGCAAATTTTTTATAAGCCCTACGGCATCTTTTTTGGCGCGACCGTATTGCAGGGAAAGTTGCAGACGGTTTAGGTATCCCGAGAGGGCGCCGACGTTTTTGGCGATGCTCATTTCGTTATCGTTCAAGACGACGATGAGACGCTTCTTTAAGCCGCCGGCGTGGTTTAACGCTTCAAAGGCTTCGCCGCCCGTCAGGGCGCCGTCGCCGATAACGGCGATGACATGGTGTTTTTCCTGAGCCAAATCCCGGGCAACGGCAAACCCCACCGCCGCCGAAACGGAAGTGGAGGCGTGTCCCGTGCCGAAAGCATCCGCCGTTGATTCTTCGCGGCGCGGGAAGGGCGCGACACCGTCTTTTTTGCGAAGCGTGGCAAAATTGTCCCGTCGACCGGTCAGAATTTTGTGGGCGTATGCTTGATGGCCGACGTCCCAAATAATTTTGTCTTTCGGGATGTCAAAGACGCTAAAGAGCGCCAATGTGAGTTCAACGGCACCCAAACTTGAAGCCAAGTGGCCGCCGTTGGCGGCGGTGACGTTTATCATAAGCTGGCGTATTTCGCCCGCCAATTTATCAAGCTGGGGTACGCTCATCTTTTTCAGCATGGCGGGATTGTCGATGCGGCTTAAAATTTGCATTATTCTTCGCTCACTTTTGCCGGGTTAAAATCATATTGGCAAGGCAACGCAGAAACGCCGCTTTGCCGTCAAAGTCACACAGCGCCGCCAAAGCGCGGGTGACGGCGTCTTGGGCAAGTTGCCGCGCTTGGTCGATGCCCACCAAGGAAACGTATGTGGACTTGTGGTTTTTTTCGTCGCTGCCCGTCGGCTTGCCCAAAATTGCCGTGTCGCCGACGGCATCCAATATATCATCGGTAATTTGAAAGGCCAGTCCCAAATTTTCGGCGTAACTTGTCAAGGCGGCAAGCTCTTTGGCGTCGGCGGCGGCAAGTATCGCGCCGACGCGGACGGCGGCGCGAATCAATGCGCCCGTCTTCCCAAGATGCAATTTTTTCAGTTCTTCAAGGGAAATTTGTTTGTTTTCCGCCGCCATATCCAAGGCCTGACCGCCGACCATGCCGCCCGCTCCGGCCGCGTCGGCGATTTCGCGGATTATTTGCCGACAAATCTCCGGCGATGTATTTTCCCGCGTAAGCAACGAAAAAGCCATGGTTAAGAGGGCGTCTCCCGCCAAAATTGCCGTTGCTTCGCCGTAAGCTTTGTGATTGGTCGGTTTGCCGCGTCGCAAATCGTCATTGTCGAGAGCGGGCAAATCATCGTGAATTAGCGAGTAGGTGTGGATCATTTCTATGGCGAGGGCGGAATTCATGTATTGTTCGCCATCGGCGGATATGGCGTCGGCGGCGGCAAATATAAGGAGCGGACGCAGACGCTTGCCGCCGGACGTCAAGCTGTAGCGCATGGCGGCGCGCAAATTTTCGTCGCCAACGTCGGCAGTATCAATGTATGAAGACAAACGCTCATCAACCAATTTTTGGCGTCGTTTTATTTCGGCGGTAAAATCAAACGTGGTTTCGCGAGGAGATGTCATAGCTATTCCTCCAAAAACAGCGGTTGCGGCTCGCAATCGT
>CAJORE010000239.1 GCA_905236595.1 uncultured Selenomonadaceae bacterium
ACCATGAAAAAAACGTACAAAATCGAAGTCGATTGCGCCAACTGTGCGCGCCTTATGGAAGAAGCGGCCAACAAAACCGACGGCGTCGCCAAAGCCACGGTGAATTTTATGGCGCTCAAGATGAACGTTGAATTTGCCGACGGCAGCGATCCCAAAACGGTTATGGCCGCCGTGCGCGAAAATTGCAAAAAAGTCGAAGATGACTGCGAGATTTATTTGTAACTGACGAGCCGTCCGCCGCGTTTCGTTGCGGCGACGGTTCGCAAAGAATGTCAACGGCCTTAGCGGATGGCTGTTCGGGGGAATTTGCCATGAATACCAAGCAAAAGAAAAATCTGGCGCGGATTCTTTTGTGCATTACCTTGATGATTGTTTTGCATTTTGCGCCGATTACGGGCGGCGTACGGCTTGTGGCGTACCTTGTGCCGTATTTAATCGTCGGTTACGATATTTTGCTGAAGTCTTACAAGGGCATAAAAAATCGCCGTCCCATGGACGAAGCGTTGCTCATGACCATCGCCACCGTCGGCGCCTTCGTGTTGGCGGTGTACGAAGACGGCGACTATACCGAAGCCATCGCCGTCATGCTCTTTTACCAGGTGGGCGAATGGTTCCAAAGCTACGCCGTGGGCAAGAGCCGCGAAAACATCGGGGCGCTTATGGATATTCGCCCCGATTATGCCAAAGTGGAAGAAAACGGCGAACTCGTCAAAAAGGATCCCGACGAAATTGAAATCGGCACTGAGATCGTTGTGACGACGGGCGAAAAAATCCCCATCGACGGCATAATCATCGACGGCACGGCGAACATCGACACGAGCGCCCTGACCGGCGAAAGTTTGCCGCGTCCCGTCGGCCCCGGTCGCGAAGTTTTATCCGGCGCCATAAATTTGGACGGCGTTTTGCACATACGAACCACCAAAGAATTCGGTGATTCGACCGCCGCAAAAATTTTGGAACTGGCCGAGAACGCCGCCGCCAACAAAGCAAAATCCGAGGATTTCATCGCCAAATTCGCCCGCATATACACGCCGGCGGTTGTCGGTAGCGCGGCGGCGCTTGCTCTTTTGCCGCCGCTTTACGCATTGATGACGGCCGGCGAACCCTTATGGGGGACGTGGCTTTATCGAGCGCTTACATTCTTGGTGATAAGCTGTCCATGCGCCTTGGTCGTGAGCATACCCATGAGCTTTTTTGCCGGTATCGGCGGCGCAAGCAGCGTCGGCATTTTGGTAAAGGGCGCCAATTATATGGAAACGCTGGCCAATGTCAGCACCGTGGTTTTTGACAAGACGGGTACGCTGACGAAGGGTACTTTTGACGTTACAACGGTACACGCCGCCGCAATTCCCCCGGAAGACATTTTGCACTTGGCGGCGCACGCCGAACGTTATTCGGCGCACCCCATCGCCGTCGCCCTCAAGAAATTTCCCCACAACGACGATTGTAACGTTACGGACATCGAGGACTTGGCCGGATATGGAATCCGCGCCAAGGTCAACGGCAAATGCGTTTGCGTCGGCAACGAAAAACTCATGGAAAAAATCGGCGCTCTTTGGCACGATTGTCACCGCGCCGAAGAAGGTATCGTCATTCATGCGGCGGTGGACGGCGAATATGCGGGACATATCATCGTAGCCGACCGCATAAAGGAAAACAGCGCGGCGGCCATAACGGCGCTCAAGGAGGCCGGTGTCAAAAAAACGGTGATGCTTACGGGCGACGCCGCACACGCCGCCGCTAAAGTTGCCGCCGCCTTGAAAATCGACGCCTTTTTTGCCCGGTTATTGCCGGCCGATAAAGTTGCCAAAATCGAAGAAATTTTGGCGAGCCAAACCGACGGCAACGTGGCCTTTGTCGGTGACGGCATCAACGATGCCCCGGTGCTGTCCCGCGCCGACGTCGGCATTGCCATGGGCGCATTAGGCTCCGACGCCGCCATCGAAGCGGCTGACGTGGTGTTAATGGACGATGACCCGTTAAAAATTACCAAAGCAATAAAAATTGCCCGCAAAACTCTGTGCATAGTGAAGGAAAACATTTACTTTGCCGTCGGCGTAAAATTTGCCTGCTTGGCCTTGGGTGCGCTGGGGCTTGCCGGAATGTGGGCGGCGATATTTGCCGACGTTGGCGTCATGGTCTTGGCCGTATTAAATGCCATGCGTGCAATGGCGGTAAAAAATATTTGACAAAAAAACCTCCGCCGTAACCGACGGAGGTTTTTGTCTGCAAAGTCGCCCTTATAAGAATTACATTTCCACCAACACTTTGCCGGTCATTTCGGCGGGGATGTCCAAACCCGCCAAGGTGAGCAACGTTGGGGCTACGTCGCACAATGCGCCGTCGTTGATTTTCTTCACACGTTCGGAGACGCAAATGACGGGGACGGGGTTCGTCGTATGCGCCGTGAACGGCTCGTCGGTGGCGTGATCGACCATGATGTCGGCATTGCCGTGGTCGGCGATAATAATGACTTCGCCGCCGACGGATTTAAGCGCATCGACGAAACGCCCGACGCAGGTATCGACGGTTTCCACAGCTTTCACCGCCGCCGCCATAACGCCCGTATGGCCAACCATGTCGCCGTTGGCATAGTTTAAGATAATGAAATCGTATTTGCCGGATTTAATCGCTTCGACGACTTTGTCCGTAACTTCGACGGCGCTCATCTCCGGTTGCAA
>CAJORE010000240.1 GCA_905236595.1 uncultured Selenomonadaceae bacterium
ACAGTACAAACAAATAAAAATAAAAATCATTGGGGAAAATGAATAAAAATGATATTTAACAAATGGGGTGGGGAAGAAAACCCCCGTCACAAACAACATTTTTTTGATATAACGACAATTTGCGCGCACGACTAAACAGAGGGGGGGTACGCCCCGCCTCTGTTTGAATGTGCTTTTTTACTTTTCCGACGCCGATTGTCAGCCACAAAAATATCAGACAAGCGATGCGGCAAAGTTAAGGAGCTTTACGAAAATGGCAATGCAAATACTAAACAACAGCGCTACGGCGTTGGCATTGGGCGAACTGAATAAAAACACGAACCGCCTCAGCAAGGATTTGAAAAAAGTGGCTTCGGCGCAAAAAATCAACAGCGCCGGCGATGCGGCAAGCGAATACTCCATATCGGAAAAAATGCGGGTGCGGCTCCGCGCCCTCAATCAGGACGAGCAAAACGTACAGACGGGGCGCAGTCTGCTGAAAGTTGCCGAAGGCGCCGTACAAGAGCAGTTAGATATAATGCGCACCATTAAGGCGAAAGTCATCGACGCCGCCAACGACACCAACACCGACCGCGACCGCGCCACAATCCAAAAGGAAATCAACGAAGGCTACCGACAGCTTGAAGAAATCGCCACCGAAACGACGTACAACGGCCGACAGTTACTGTCGGGCAATCTGGCCTATCTCGCCAACACCCGCATGGACGTTTATCACGCCGTCGAAGCGGGCATCACCACGTCATACAAAGTTTATGACGAGCCGACAAAAATCGAAAACAGCGACAAGATGAACGTCATACCCGACGTGTACCCGGTATTGGACGGCGTCGAAGGCCCCTTCGACTTGTTCAGCTACTATGTGGCGCCCGGTACGACGACGATTGAAGCCCTCGGCGTAACAGCAAGCCAAGTTCGCTTTGACACGGGGACATCCGGCGTAAGCGGCGATCCCGATACGGTGGTGCTTGACTTTTCCAGCTACGGTTCGGTGAGTGCGCTGAACAATGTGGGGTTTAGGACGTATACCACAAGCAATGGTGACAAACGTTTCGTCATGCAAACCAATCCCGGCGATACGAGCGTGAAATATAATCCCGATTACACCTTTAATTCGATCAGTTTGGCGGGAGTGAACACGATTAACGCCGCCGCCACAAAAATTGCCGACGCTATTAACACGGCGGGTGCCGGTTATACGGCTGTCGCCTCCGGCGCAGCGGTAACGCTAAAGACCACCGGCAACAATTACCTTGCCCAAGATATAAACCGTGCCAACGTATATACCTATGAGTTTGGAGCGACCCGGATTCCTGCCACAGCAACAACGAGTTGGAAAGAAAAAGGCAAATATACCATTACAGCCGGCATGACGGTGATAGGTACATCAACGGGATCGACAACCATTCCCTTAAGTAGCACCAACTTTGTTCCCTCTGCCGGTGTTGCCGCAGGATATTTGACCGGCGGAGCGAACGCCTATACGCCTTTTGGTCCCGACGATCCGCGTCCGGCGAAACCGGCAACGCCGGCTTCGTGGTCGGGCAACGTAGCCACCGTAGCCGACGGTACCGGCGTCACGATTTATGATGGCGGTGCCACGGCGATGGTTCTGCAATTTGTCAACGGAACCGGCGGCTTTGAGAAGAACACCGACAGCCTCAATCCGCCCGTTAACCCGCCCAGCAAAGCCGATTCAATAAATTATTACAAGGTCGGCAAAGGCGCCAATGCCACAATTACCCTTTCGGGCATAAATGTAAAAATAAGCGGCGGCACGTTGTCCGTAACGACACAAAATACGGGATCCGGCATGAACTATTACCGCGTGTCAAACGGCGGGACGATTGTTTACCAATCCGGCACGACATCAAAAAACGTCGATTATGAAAAGGTGGTCACGCTGGGTTCGACAACGGATTACATCGGCATTACGGGGCTTAACGCCGCCGCCGTGGTGGACGACCAAAACACGGCGACGGACGCCACCTACGCAAAATATCACATCGACCTAAGCCCCTACATCGGCAAAACAAGCAGCAGCGACGTCGAAAGCTTTATCGCGCAAATGGCGGATAAGACCATAACCCACTCCAACGGCTATACATTTAAGTTTACGGACAGTCAAATTTTATCTCAACGCATGGATAGGGTCAGCGGCATTGCCATCGACTTAAACGAACTGCGAAAATCCGTAGCGAACGGCAAGGACATAGCGTCGGCCATGACGGAACTGTTAATGACGAAGATGACGCCGCAGGAAACGGTGCTTTATTTGACCGATACGACCGGCGCAACGACGGGGGTACAAATTCAAGCCAAACGTATCGGCACTTCCGGCAACTCCGAAACCATGAGCGCAAGCAGCACACCCGTTTATCACAAATACGTCATCGACTACAACAAATGGTTCGCCTCCGACGGCGCCGGCGAGGAATTCCCCAAATTTCTCTACAACAAAGGTTTTCGCACCTATTGCGCCACCGACCCCGACCAATGGTTCAACTTCGTATTCTCCGACGGCAACGATGACGACCGCCCCGCCAGCAATTCTTCGGGCATCGACATCAAAACTTATGCCATAAACGTTTCGGGCGTGAGAGACGCCGCTTCCTTGGTGAAAGCGATTTACGAGCAGGCAACGCCGATTTTGACGAGCCACAACTATTTTTACAACCACTTTATGCGCTTGGAGGCCGACCCCAAACGCGGGTTGCTTACGGTTTACGACAATCGCACCGAAGAATTTACCTACGAAAAATATTTGACGAACTTGCGCGAATACGGAACGCCGAAAATCAGCGACGGCATATTGGATACGGTGGAGAAAGTTTACACGACGCTTTACGAGGACAAGCCCTTCAAGGAAAACCGCCCCGTCGTGCACACGCAGGCGCTTTACATTCACGATACGGACAGAGCCAACCAAAACATTCACCTGCAGCTGCCGAAAACAACTTTGGACAGTCTTTTGGGATTTGACCCGGGCAAAGCTTCGTATAAAGATTTCCATGTAATGACGAAGGAAAAACGCACGGAGCTGTTAGGCACCGATGATACCGTCGGCGTTATCGATCGGGCGATCGACTATTTGAGCGATTCGCAAATACTGCTTGGCACACAGATCCAACGCCTTGAACAAAGCCACGCCAACATCATCACCCAACAGGAAAACACCAAAGCCGGCGAAAGCAACATTCGCGATGCGGATATGGCCAAAGCCATGACCGGCTACACCAAGAACAACGTTTTGGCGCAAGCGGCGCAGACCATGCTGGCGCAAGCCAACCAAAACACCGGCAACGTCCTTTCCTTGTTGCAATAAAAAAGCGCCGGCGAACCAAAACAGTTCGTCGGCGCCTTTTGTTTTACGGCAATGACTTAAACTCGCTGAACGGCCAAAAAACAAGAATGGCCTTCCCCTTCACCAATTCAAACGGGACGAAGCCCACATCGGCAAAGCGGCTGTCTTCGGAGTTGTTGCGGTTGTCGCCCATAACGAAAATCGTGCCTTCGGGTATGGTGACTTTCGGGTACTCGGTACGCGTCTTTTCCAAAATATACGGTTCGTTCAAAAGAATATCGTTTACGAACACGCGACCGTCCTTAATCTCGATTGTATCGTTCGGAACGGCGATGACACGTTTTATAAAATCCCTGGTCGTATCGCGGGGATAGCGAAAAACCACAATATCGTCATAGGTCGGCTCTTGGAAGCGATAGATAAATTTATTTACCACCAACCGTTCGCCGGATTGAAGCGTCGGCCGCATGGACGGCCCGTCCACGACATACAGCTCCACAATAAAAAAACGAATGAACAACGCCAATACCACGGCGATTGCTATGGACACAATCCAATCTTTCACCTCGTCGGCAACGCTGTTTTCGGCGGTGTCGCCTTGCCCGTTTTTTCCGTTATTCTCCGCCAAAGGATTTGCCTCCTTATACTGCTCTTTGTCGAAAAATTATGGGGCTTCTCCAAAACCGTTTGATGTTTCGCCGCCTTACCCGCCAAAAACGCAATATGCGGCAAACAACCCCGGCACTAAGAAAACGGGGGACTGCCACCAAGCAGCCCCCGTTTATTTTCATACCGAGGTATGAAACATCATTATTTCGTCGGACGTTTCTCTTTGATGCGCGCCGCTTTACCGGTACGTTGCCGCAAATAATACAATTTGGCGC